>JAQBPS010000482.1 GCA_028287415.1 Bacillota bacterium
GGGCTGCAATCATCTCCACCCGCAGGTTCCGCCCCTCACTGGCGTTGCGAATCACCTCAAAGCTCGCGGCGCCAAACGCCGTCGACCAGAACGGGTTGGCAATGGCCGTCAGCAAGCCGTACGCGAGCATGACCCCCCAACTGGCGCCGAGGGCCAGCAGGCCGCAGCCCAGTGCCATCACCACGGCCCCCGCCGGGAACAGGCGCCCCCGGTTGACCGGCGTCATGACGCGACCGGCCCCCCAGAACGCAGCCAGCCCCACCACCGAGGTCACGAACGTGAAGTTACCCAGGCTCGCCTCGGCGCCACCCGCCGACAGGTAGACGAGCAGGTTGATGGCGAACCCGAAGATCCCTTCCCGCAGCCCCAGAACGCCGTACGCTATCAGCAGCCGGTGCCAGTCCCTGTGGCTGCCGGGCAGCACCGCAAACAGCCGGTACGGCTCCCGGGGGCTGCGCACGTGTAAGCCCAGCCCCATCCACGCGGAGACCGCAAACAGCACAAAGCTGCTGATAAAGATGATGCGGTACCCCATGAGGCCCGCGAACGAGGAGAGCAGCCAGCCCGCCACCAGGGGGGCGATCAGTCCCGCCAGCGACGCAACCACGCCGCTGCGGTTATAGAATGCCTCGCGATTTCGCTCATCGGTAATATCGTAGGCCAACACGTGCCCGGCCAGTGCCTGACTGGCCGTAGCCACACCCATAAAGATGCCCAGGGCCGCCAGGTGCTCACCGGCCCCCTCCCCCAGCACCAGCAGGGTGAGGTAGAAGCCGGCGTACAGCACCGTCCCCAGCACGTTCGCCACCACCGCCCCGCGCCTCTTCACGAGGATGCCAAGCAGCGGCAGCGCGACCATCAGGGTTGCCATCATCCAGAGGTTGTAATAAGCCAGCGTTGCTACCCCCGGACGGAGCCGCCAGAGGTAGACGCCTGTGAACAATCCCGAGAGCCCATTCGCGAGCGCGAACAGGCCGTTCACCCGTACCAGGCGGCGCGCCGCGACGCCGAGCATGGCCTAAAAGCGGACGTCGCTCATGCGCATAGCGGCGACGCCGATGACGGTGTCCGCACCGCCATAGTAAACGTAAATGTCATCACCCTTCACAGCGTGCCCGTTGGAGAAGATCACGTTCGGCACAAAGCCGACCTTCTCCCACGCCAGTTCGGGCTCA
The DNA here is from genome assembly GCA_028287415.1 of Bacillota bacterium. GTDB lineage: Bacteria > Bacillota > Sulfobacillia > Symbiobacteriales > Symbiobacteriaceae > RYN-353. The sequence continues at coordinate 1,176 of JAQBPS010000482.1, forward strand.
ATGATCGGCTCCGCCTGCCGGGCAAGGACTCGGGATGGGTCCTTGAGGTCGAGCAGTGCGGCGCCCAGGCGGTAACTGTTGTCGGCGAGCCGGGCCCCATGGTACATGAGGAACCAGCCCTGCGGCGTCTTGATTGGCGGCCCGGCAATGCCGACCCGCGCATCCTGCCACGTTTCCGGGATGGGGGAGAGCACCTTGGTATGGCCGTACCAGGTCGTCAGGTCATCCGACCAGGCGATCCAGATATCCGGATACCGCCGGTGCATCAGGCAAAATTTGCCGTCGATCAGTTCGGGGAAGAGCGAGGAGTTCTTATTCGGCTCATCCAGAACAACGCCGTGGCGCTCCCAGTTGATCAGGTTGCGGGAGGTGGCACGGCAGATCCGGTAATCGCGGTCAAAGCGGTTGCTGAAGCCGGTGTAGATCAGGTGGAAGGTGTCGCCGATTTTGACGAGGCGGCCGTCCTCGGCGCCCCGCAGCTCCTGCGGGTGCTCACCGGGCGCCAGGACTGGCTTGTCGAGCTTCCGGAAGTGGATGCCGTCCGTGCTGACGGCATAGCCGATGGCATTCATGTAGTCGCCAAAGCGAACGTGGCAGCCGATGTCGGTCGCCCGATAGAGTAAATGGAAGAGGCCGTTGTCATAGATCGCTGCAGTGTTGAAGGTGGCGGACCGCTCCCACGGCTTCGCGGGATCGGGCACGACCACCGGAGTGTCGCTCAGGCGCTCGAGCTTGATCATTCGGCTACTTCGCCTCCCGGGTGAGGTAGTAGAGCACGGTGGATTTGTCGACGGCGGCCACGCCAATGGAGGAGTCGCCGCCGCCGTAGTAGACGTAGTAGCCTCCGTCCTTCTCAACCGATCCGCAGGAGAAGACGACGTTCGGCACCAGGCCGAAACGCTCCCAGCTGCTTTCGGGCTCCAGGATCGGTTCCGCCTGCCGGGCGACGACCCGGGTCGGGTCAGCCAGGTCCAGCAGGGCTGCGCCCAACCGGTAGACATGGTTCGCATCGACGGCATGGTAGAACAGGACCCAGCCGTCCTCGGTTTTGTGCGGCGGTCCGGCAATGCCGATTTTCTTGGACTCCCAGCCGCCGGGGCTGGGCTGCATGATCACCTGGTGGTCAGTCCAGCTCTCCAGGTCCTCGGAAAACGCGATCCAGATATCCGGCTCCCGCCTGTGCAGCAACGCATACCGGCCGCCGATCTTCTCCGGGAACAGGGCAACGTCCTTGTTCGGCTCATCCAGCAACACCTTGTGACCCTGCCAGTCCACCAGGTTCTGCGACCAGCAGATGGCCGGGCGGTAGTCGTACCAGTCCCGCCCGCCAAAGGCGGTATAGAGCATATAGTACGTGTCGCCGATCTTCGTGACGCGCGGGTCCTCGACGCCCCAGGCCTCCTGCTCGCCGACCCCGGTCAGGACCGGTTCGTCAAAGCGGGCGAAGTGGACGCCATCCGCGCTCACGGCGTAGCCAATGCTGGAGACGAACTTGTCTGCTTCACGGGGCTGCTCCGTCGTCAGTTTGAAGCGGTTGTTGGCCCCCCGATAGAACAGGTGCACGAGGCCGTTGTCATAAATGGCGCCGGCATTGAAAACCGCCTCGCGCTCCCATTCGTGGTCCCAGATGGGCGCGAGAATCGGCGTTTCAGACAGACGCTTGAGGCGAATCATGAAGGGGGCCCCCCTTATTCTGCATTTTAATGTATGGGCCTATCGCAGCTCGGCGCCTGCCGTGGCCACCAGGGCGAGCCGCAGGCTGCTGATCGCCTGGTCGAGGGTGACCTCCGGCTGGTAGCCGGGCTCCCGCAGGCCCCGGGCGAAGTCGGCCACCCCCGCCTGAATGGTGCGGGCATAAATGGCCTGCTTCCCCTCCGGGCATTCGACACGCAGGCGCACCCGCTGAGTCAACTTGCGGTCCGTCTCACGCCCCCCGCTCTCTCGCAGCGGCCCCTCATCCAGTTTCGCGACGTCCAGAGCGGTGCGCAGATCGGCTGTCCGGCCGGCGCCCATCCCCTGCTCTGTACGGGCCGCAAGGTACTCCAGCGTGGCCACCCCCGCCTCGTCCAGCAGCGCCTCCACCTCCAGCGCCACCGGCATCCAACCCTGCACGGTGATGTAGCCCGCATCGTAGGCGAGCCGAAACTCGGTCCGCTCGATGGGGCCCGGCTTGTCGAAAGCGTGGTAGAACGTAGCGGGGACGTGCCCGTAGCGGGCGACCGCGAGTACCCGGTCGATGACGCCGTGCGGCTGGCGAACCCAGGCCTGGCTGTACTCATGTTCGCCCGTCGCCCCGGTCAGCTGTGCAGCCATATCGAAGAAATGGACGCCGTGCTCCACCAGTATTGTACCGCTCAGGGCAGGGTCCCAGAACCAGTGTCCCGGTGGCAGCGTGTCATCCGACGCGTCATTCTCCAGGCTCATATGGCGCAGGTTCCCCAGCACACCGGAGCGGCCCAGTTCAAGTGCCAGCCGATAGATCGGATTGAAGCGCAGTACATAGTCGATCCCGACCCGGAGACCCTTTTCGGCCGCAAGCGCCTTGATCGCCGCGATCTCCTCGTGCGACGTAGCCAGCGGCTTCTCGACAAACAGGTGCTTACCATTGCTGAGTGCTTCCAGGACGGCGGGAGCATGCAGGGCGGGTGGCGTGGCCAGGTAGACCACCTCCACGTCCGGGTGTGCCGCGACTTCCGCATAACTGTCACAGGCGATGGTGCCATAGTGGGCAGCGATGCTGCGGGCCCGTTCGCCATCCCGATCATGAACCGCCACAACCCTGATCTCAGGGGTGTCCGCAAAGGCCGCCATCACAAACTGGCCGAAGCCACCGAGGCCAACGACACCAATACCGACTGGATTGTTCATCAGGCGGAGTCCCCCTTTTAACCCTTCGTCGCACCCACGTTAAGCCCTTCAATAAAGTAACGCTGCGCCGAAAAGAACAGACCGAGAACCGGCGCTGCCATCACCACGGACATCGCCATCATGTAGTTCCACATCGGCGCTTCCTTGGAGAGTGACTGCTCAAAGAACTTGAGCCCGAGCACGACCGGGAACTTCTCCATGGAGTTCAGGTAGATCAGCGGGCCCTGGAGGTTGTTCCAGTTGCCCTGGAAGCTGAGCACTGCGATCGCCAACAGGGCGGGCCGGACCAGCGGCAGCATGATGTGCCAGTAAATCTGGAACACGTTGGCGCCATCGATCACGGCCGCTTCCTCCATCGACCGAGGGATCGTCAGGAAAAACTGGCGCATCATAAAAATGTAGGCCGGGCCCCATGCGAACCAGGCGCCGACGGTGAGCGGATCAAAGGTATCGAGCAGCTTCAGGTTGCGCCAGATCAGGAAGGTGGGGATCATGGTCACGACACTGGGCAGCATCATCGTTGCCAGGAGGATCATGAAAAGCGCGTTGCGCCCCCGGAAGTTAAACCGGGAAAACCCGTACGCCACAAGCGAGGTAGTGAACAGCTCCGCGATCATGGCCAGCACGGTGATAAAGATCGTGTTGATAAAGAACGTGCCAAACGGAAGTGCCTTGAACGCATCGATGTAGTTGCGCCAGATCGCCGGCTTCGGAATCCATTCCGGCGGGTAGGCAAAGAGGGCGTTCGGCCCTTTCAGCGACGTGGAGATCATCCAGAACAGCGGCACGACGACCACTGTGGCGCCCAGGCAGAGCAGAAAGTAGATCAGGAAAGTCCTGAGCAGCTTTTGCACACTGAAGGTCATCGCCTAGTCCCCCTTCCTTGTTTCGCCCTCGTAGTAGATATAGGCGGCGGAGAACTTCCAGACGATGACCGTCAGGATCAGGATCATCACCATGAGGAACCAGCCCACGGCCGTGGCGTAGCCCATCTTGAACTGGGTAAAGCCCTGCTGGTAAATGTAAACGCTCAGGAAGGTGCCTGCACCGCCCGGGGTGTTGATGAAGAGCGGTGCCGTAAAGTTCTGCATGGCGGCGATGATGCCCATGATCATCACGTAAAAGAGGCTCGGGCTGATCATCGGCACGGTGATGCGGGCGAACCGGGTCCAGGGGCTCGCCCCGTCCATTTCCGCCGCCTCCAGCAACTCCTTCGGCACGTTCTTGAGCGATGCCAGCAGAATCACTGTGTTGGCGCCAAAGACGCCCCAGAAGGACATGATCACAAACGACGGCAGCACGAGCTTTTCATCGGAGAACCATGCCGGCGGGGCAATGTGCAGCAGCTTGTACACGGGGCTGAAGAATGTGTTGATCAGCCCCGTGCCGGCAAACATGAAACGCCACAGCAGCGCTGTGGCCGCCGCCGGCAGCACAGAGGGTACATAGTAGAGCGTCCGCCAGAAGCCGACGGCCCGCACCTCCTGTGCGAGGAGCGAAGCTGTGCCGAGGGCGCCGATCATACCCAGCGGCACGCTCAGGAAGCTGTAGAGGAGCGTTAGCCGCACGGAGGGCCAGAACCGCGGGTCGTCAAAGAACATATGCTTGAAGTTTGCCAGGCCCACCCACTGGGGCGGCTGGAGTACGTTGTAATCGGTGAACGCCAGGTAGAAGGAGTAAGCAAACGGATAAATTTGCCAGATCAGGAAGCCGAGCAGCCAGGGCAGCACCAGGGCGTAGCCAACGGCGGTCACCTGGCGGGCTTTCAGCGCCTTGAGCAGGCCATAAACGGCCAGCATCAGCACCAGCACGGCAGCCCCCGTCAGCAGCCAGTGACTCAGGGTTAGCAGATAGGCGGCCATCCAGAGTTCCCCCCATTCTACTGCAAGGTAAGGGCCGGCCGCCTGTGGGTCAGCGCCGGCCCTTGTCATGAGGCGGGTATTTACTTGAGCAGCGCTTCGAGCTTCGGTCGGACGGCCTTGGCCAGATCAGCAGCGGTGCCCTTCTTGCTGTAGAGCGGGTCCTGCAGCTGCTCAAAGAAGGTGGTATCCCACTCCGGGTGCCGCGGGACGACCCGGAAGGCACGCATGTCAGCGGCTGCCTTGATGATCACATCCGCAGCCTTCTCCTTGCGGGGGTCGGACTTGATGATCTGCTCCTTCGTCGCCATGGACTTGCGGGGGGCGAGGACCTTCCAGTTCTGCACGCCCTCGGTCAGATCGACCAGCGCATCGTACGCCTGCTGGGGGTTCTTGGTCTGGGCGGAAATGGCGGTCGACGCGGTCCAGGCGAACGTGGTGCGGTCCTTCGGGCCCTTGGGAACCCGGGCGACGCCTACATCCAGGCCCGGGGCCCGGTCGAGGTCGTCCGCAGCGCCGCCGAAGATCATGGCGATCTTGCCCTTCTTGAACATGTCACCGGTGCCTTGCTCGCTGATGACGTTGCGGGCGGGGGAAACCGCTTCGTTGTAGATGATGCTGCTGTAGAACTCCAGGCCCTTGATCGCCTCGGGGGAGTCGACCGGGGAGCTCTTCAGGTCGGGGGAGATCACTTCGCCGCCGGCCTGCCAGATGAACATCTGCACGGGCGGCCAGCCGTTAAAGGTGGTGCCGTACTGGCCCTTGCTCTTGTCGGTCAGCTTCTTGGCGGCGTCCTGGAAGGTTTGCCAGGTCCAGTCATCGGTCGGCTCCGGCACGCCAGCCGCCTTGAAGAGCGCCTTGTTGTAGTACAGGATAACGGGCTGGGCGATCCAGGGCAGGCCGTAGGTCTTGCCGTTCCACTGGGCCGCATCCATCACGGGCTTGAAGTAATCGTCCACCTTGGCGGCGGCCCGGCTGTCCTTGGGCAGCCGGTCCGTCAGATCAAGCAGGGCGCCCTTCGAGGCGTACGGCGCCATGTACTCCGCACCCAGCCACATCAGGTCCGGCGCCGTGGTGCCGGCGATCATGGTCTGGATCTTGGTGTAGTAGTCGGCGGGAATCGGCTCGGAGACGATCTCGTAGGTTGTCGCCTTGGCATTGACCTTGTCAATCACGCCCTGGAGCTCCTTGGCCTCGTCGGCGCCGACCCAGGTAGCGAGCCGGATTTTCACCTTGGCCGCTGCTGTGGACGGGCCACCCCCGGCCCCGGGCTGGGTCGGGGTGCTGCTACCGCCGCCGCTGCATGCGGTCAGGCCGAGGCTCGCTGTCAGGAGCAACGATGCGAAAAGTTTCGTTCCCCGTTTCACTGTGGAAACCCCCTCCATCATGTGAGTTGCAACTGAGGCCTATGAGGCCGGCCACGAACCCCCTTGCCGTAGCCGTTTACCGCCGTAGGTGCGTCGATCCGCGTACTGTCAGCGCAATGTGCATCGTGATCGTAATCGGCAGCAAGTCGGGACTGCCGATTCGCTCAAGCAGACGGCGGGCGGCCAGTCGCCCCATCTCAGCCTTATCCACCCGCACCGTTGTGAGCGGCGGGTCGGAGCGGCTCGCCAGGGCGACATCGTCAAACCCGGCGAGCCCGATATCATCTGGAATGGACAGGCCTCTCGCCCGAGCCACGGCGAGGATGTGCAGAGCCGTCATGTCGTTGCCGGCCACAACCCCCAGCGGGCGCTCCGGTGCGTTGAACAGGTCTGCCAGTATGCCGGGAGCGTCGAGCCAGCCCCGGCCGAGTTCCGCCACATGCATGGTCACATCTTGCAGGCCTGATTGCTCGACCGCACATTCAAAGCCACGGCGGCGGGCAGCGAAGCTTGGGTCCGCAAAGGTCTCGCACAGGTAAGCGAGGTGCCGGTAGCCCTGTGCCAGCACATGTGCGGTCGCTTCTTCGGCGCCGCCTGCGTTGTCGGAGACGACGGAATCGACCCCCCGGACTTGCTTGTCCACCACGATCACTGGCAGGTTCCGGCGTGCGGCTTCCCGGGCCAGCTCGTCGGTCGTGTCGGCGCCCACCAGGATCATGCCGTCAAAGCGGGCCATCTGGCGGCTGACAAGCTCCCTGGCGGGGCCGTCGGGGTCGTAGGGAAAGAGCGAATGCTCATGTCCCCCCTCATGGAGCACATCGTCCACGCCGCCCAGCACCTGGCCGTAAAAGACCCCGCCCGTGGGGTCGGTGTCATAGCCCTGGAGGCGCCGGGGGAAGGCCACCCCGACCTTGCGGACCGAACCGGTACGCCCCTGGCCAGCGCCCTCCTGGTCCAGGGAACGAACGACAGCCCTGACCTTGGCAGCCAGGTCCGGAGTGACGCTCGTACGCTGGTTCAACACACGAGAGACAGTTGCGGGAGAAACCCCGGCCAGCCTGGCCACTTCACGGGTGCTCCAGCGTTTCACGCAGCGCCCTCCTTCGCCTTTAGAAACACTTCGTTTCTGAATGTTTCTCTAGTGAAACAGTACCATGACGCCAGGAACAGTGTCAATTCAGGGTTAACCTGTTCATCTATGGGTATTTTGATGGTAAGAAACGTTTCCGGAGTCCAGGCAATTCGTTTCGCTGTGGAACGGCACGGCACACAAGCCTTCCACTATATACGTTCGAGATTAGAACTGCCTGCCGCGGCGGTAGCTGATGTGGATGATGTTGCCGAGTATGCAGAGACGAAACACCAAGGGCGCCAGCGGTGAGGCTGGCGCCCTTGTTTTCGTCACGCCGTGCCGGCGGTGTTGGCCGTGGTGGTGAGCGGCCGGGGCGGGCATTGTTGCGGGGGCGCTGGCGGGCAACCGCCGAACGCTGCTGCGACCTGGGACTCCTGCGGCACGACCACGCCGAACGCGGGAATGAGCAGATTCACATCTGCGGTAGTCTTGACGACGATGCAGAGATGCGTGGTGAACATTGTAAACTCGGAGACAAGGCAACACCCGGCAGTACTTGCAGCAGGGCGAATTTCAGGTGCTGAAGCCGGGGCGCTTTATCAAGATCGTCGCCCGGGATGATCTGAAAGAGGCTTATCGCGTTGATCGGTACGGAGTACTCCAGGGCCATCGGTTTCCGATCCTCGCGGAGAGGAATGGCAGGTTCTTGCTTGGAGATGGCGGGCAGGGGGGCTGGCGGCGGTCGAGTTGGGCTTCGAGCAGGTCCCGCCTGGAGTTCGAAAACTGGGTGCGACGGGAGGAACTGCATCGAATGGAGGAGGAAAGGGAGCTCTCTGGTAGCGAGTTGGGATCGTGTTGCGCAGGCGCAGAGCGGCCCGCTTCGCTGTGGTAATGGCAGCTTGCGGCATATACGAACAGGGCACCGAGTTTACCTCGGTGCCCTGT
>JAQBPS010000025.1 GCA_028287415.1 Bacillota bacterium
ATGGCACGGCGGGCGAAGCCGATGACGATCAGGGTGACCCACCGCTATGTGCATGACCCCGAGGCGGTGGAGCGGGGCTTGCAGACCTGGGCGATGTTTCTGGCCGAGCACCTGCGCAACCAGCTGCTGGCGGAGGTCCGGCGCGAGCAGGAGGAGGAAGCCAAGTAGCAGGGAGAGTCCCAAGCTGCACCGAAGTTTAGCGATGTCGCAATTCGGGGGCAGAGGAGCGTTAGGCGGCGAGATGAACGTCACCGGGTCGCTGGACCACCTCGGACCGGCAGCGCTTGCAGTGCTGCGCGTCGCCGCCCTGATCGGGCCGGCATTTGACTTTGACACCCTCCGGGCCACACTCCAGCAGCCGGCTGATGATCTGATCGCCGTACTGGAGGAAGCCGCCGCCGGCGGCATCATCCGGGAGGAGAGTGACCGCTTTCACTTTGCCACCCCGCAGATCGCCGAAACCCTCCGCACCGGCCTGCTCGGGCCGCGCCGCTCCGCATGGCACCGGCGCATCGCCGCCGTGGCACGGGACCCGGACATGGTCGCCTTTCACCTGGGCGCCGCCGGCGACCCGGAGGCGGTACCCCTTCTGAAGGCGGCGGGCGACCGGGCCATGCGGGTCGGCGCCCGCTCCCGGGCCGCCGGCTGTTACCGGCGGGCGCTGGCATTGAGCGGGGACGACCATTCGCTGCGGGCGGAGATGCTACTCCTTGCCGCTGCCGCCGCTGAGCCCGGCGATACAGTGCTGGCGGCCAGCCTCTTAGCACAGGCGGCGTCTGCTGCCGCGGCATCCGGCGACGCAGTCGTGGCTGCATTCGCGCGGTACGCGCAGGCCCTGCACCTTGCGGCAGATGGCAACGCCCGGGCCCTCAACGAGATGGACCGGGCGCATCAGGCATTGGCCGAATTATGGCGGGAACCGCGGCTGGCGGCGCTTCAGGTGCTGATCTGCGGGGAGGCGTCTCACCAGCGGGGCGCACCCGACGGCCTCGCCCTGGTCTACCTGGGAAGCGGGCGGTCTGCGGAGGCGGAGGCGGTGGTGCGGGAGGCGCTGGCAGAGGTAGGGCCTCATCCCGGATTCTTTGACCAGTGGGTGCTCGCGGAGGCCGCACTCCTGCGGGGTGACCTGAATGCCGCGTACCACGAGTACCGCCTGTCGGCCGAGGATGCCGTACGGCGCCGCTGCTTTGGTGCGGCCGCCGTGCGGCGGACGGCGGACACCCCGGGGCGGTGGCCATTCTCCTGGCCCACGGGGCCGATCGAAACGCCACAACCCGCGATGGCGAAACCCCGCTCGACAAGGCATTGCAGCGAGGGCATCAGGTGGTAACAGACCTGCTCCAATAAAAACACAGGGACCAGGGCAATTGCCCTGGTCCCTGTGCATGCACTATCCCATCCGTTCGGCCACGAGTGCCGCGATCTTGTTAGGCGTCGCCCATGCCTCGGGATCAAACTCGGCGGGCGAGAATTCGAAATCAAACTCCTCACCCAGGGCGATCATCAGTTCCACCGTGCCAAAGGAGTCGATCAGCCCCGTCTCATACAGATGGACGTCAGGGTTCCTCAGCACCTCATCGTTCTGCGCAACCCTCGCGATCACCGCCAGCACCCGATCCTGCACACTCATGGCCTATCTGCCCCCGTATTCGTATCCTACTGAAAAAGTCTGCCCGAGAAGAGCAGCAGCCCAAAGCAGACTACCTGGAACGTAATGAAGACGCCCGCCCACCGCCACACCGGGCCCTCGCCCCATCGCTTGTGACGCTTGTTCCAGCGGCTCAGGTAATCGAACCCGATAATCAGGGCGGCATGGTACAGACCGTAAAGGATGTAGTGCCATTGCAGCCCGTGCCAGATGCCCATCAGGCCCATTGACAGGATGAACCCGAGGTAGGAGATGGCGTACTTATTGGCCAGGAGCTTCCGCTTTGTCGCCCACATCACGAACCGCATGTAGACATGGTCCCGGAACCACCACGACAGGCTGATATGCCAGCGGTTCCAGAAATCCCGGATGTTCTGAGCCAGGAACGGATTGTCGAAGTTCTCCGGGGTCCGCACCCCGAACAGGTAGCTGACGCCGACGGCGAAGCAGCTATATCCGGCAAAATCGAAGAACAGATAAAAACTGTACGCATACATATACGAGATGCCGCCCAGGGCTGTATGGGTGGCCCCTGCTGCGCTCAGCCAATAGGTCTCAATGTAGTACGCGATGATGAACTTGTACAGCAGGCCCCGGAAGATCCGGTGGACGGCAGCATCCAGGTCCTGGAGGTACTCGGCCCGGCTCCGTTTTTGCTCCCAGTCCTTCATAAATCTTCGGTAGCGGTCGACCGGGCCGGATGCGATCGTCGGGAAGAAGAGCAGGAAGAGCCAGAAGTCCCGCAGGCGGATCTGCTTGATCAGCCTGTCCTGGATGCCGAAAATGACGTCCAGGCTGCGGAAGGTGAGGTAGGAGATGCCAAGGAAGCCGACCAGCCCCGACACGTGCAGGGCCGGCAGGAGTTTGGCCGCCGCCAGGGGCAGCAGGACGAGGGTGACAGTCACGGCGGGCGCCCATCTGGGCATCGCCCTGTCCCGGGCCCTCAGCAGGCTGAAGCCCTTCACGAGGGCGCCCTCGTAGGCGGCATAAGCGAGCAGCTGCCAGCACTGGCCCACGTTGACCGCTGCGTCGCCGGGCAGCAGGAGGCCGTACTGAAGGCCGATCATCAGCAGGGTGACGCCCAGCACAAACCACCGGGAGAGCCGCCCCACCAGGCCCAGCGCCACCGCCGGGAGCGTCGGGTAGAGCAGGAAGCCGAAATAGCTGATCGTTGCGTATGGTGTCATGCGAGCTGCTCCGCAAGTTTGCGCCGGTCGGCCTTGCCGTTCGGCGTGATGGGGAAGGCGTCCTGGAAGAACCACTTGCGCGGCAGCATGTAGGCCGGCAGGCGGGCGCCCAGGGCCTGGCGCAGCGCCTGAGTGACGGCAAAATCACTGCCCTCGGGCCGGTCGGCCAGGATCACAAAGGCTGCCAGCCACTCAGCCTGGCCGTCCTTGACGGCCGG
>JAQBPS010000045.1 GCA_028287415.1 Bacillota bacterium
GGTTGACCGTCCAGGCGGCCACCCGTGTCGCAGCCTGCACGGCCAGGTGCAGGGGCGCACCCACGGCGATCGCATGGCTCAGGCCGGCAACAAAGGCATCGCCGGCGCCGGTGGTATCGACCACCTCCACAGGCAGGGCGGGCACATGCACGGGCTCCATGTCATGGGCCGCAGCCACGCTGCCGAGGGCGCCGACGGTCACGACGACCTGCTGCATGCCGCGCTCCAGGACCACCTTCGCAGCCTGCCGGGCGGCGGGAATCGACGCGACCGGCTTGCCACAGAGCTCCTCGGCCTCGTACTGGTTGCAGACGAAGGTGTGCAGCTTGGGCAGCAGGTCAGGGCGCTTGCGGATGCACTCGAAGTTGCCGGGCAGACCGACCACGGGCACATCGGCTGCGGCGGCGTCAGCCAGCACCCAGTCGGCCAGCCGGTCTGACAGGTCGACCTCAAGGACGGCAATGCCAGCGCCATCCAGGAGGCGCTTGCCGTGGCGGCGCCAGGCATCCTCCATATGGGCGACGTTCGGCATCTGTGAGATCGAGCAGGCGAGATCGCCATCCCTGTGGAGGATCGCCACCCACATGCCGTGCCCGTCCGGCGAGTTGACCACGTTGATACCGGCTGTGTCGACACCAGCCTGGCGGAGGCGCTCCAGCACCTCCTGACCGACGCCGCCGTCCTGCACGGACGAGGCGAAGCGGACGGGCGAGCCAAGCAGGGCCATCGTCTCAGCGACGTTGCGGCCGACGCCGCCGTGGAAGAAACGGCTGATGCCAGGGTTGCGGCCTTTGAAGTTTAGTTCATGTTGGGGAAAGCATTTCAGGTCGACGAAGACCGTCCCCACTGCGACGATGGGAGCCCGTGATTTCACAGCCGTAGCCCTTCCTTACTAATCCTTTTTAGTCCAGCGGTCTTTATCCCGGGTCTCATATTTAGCCATGACGCGGCGGAACGCATCATCCAGATCGATGTTCATCTGGTTGGCCATCGCCGCGACGACGAAGAGGATGTCGGCCATCTCCAGGGCGACGTCCCCGGTCTCTTCGGTTGGCTTCTTGGTCTTGGGGCCCCAGCGGTGGTTCACTTCCCGCGAGAGTTCCCCCACCTCCTCGGTCAGCCGGGCCAGGTTGGCCAGCGGGTGCCAGTAGCCGAACGGGGCGATCCAGCGGTCGACTTCTTTCTGCATCTCCTTGATCTCCATGGTCAGCCTCCTCCACAACTCGTCCGATCACATATGGCATTATTGTAGCAAATTCGGGGGGTAGAAAAAACCCGTGACAGATGAGTTACGGCGAATCAGTCAACAGTGGGGAGTGCGTCGCATGCGATGGAACTGGCGCGTTCTGGTCGGGCTCCTCCTGTATCTAGGCACTCTTGGCGTCGTTTTCTGGATGCTCCCTGACTACCTTGTGGGCATGTCTGGTGGGGCCTTGACTCACAAGCAAGCAACCCTGCCAGTGGTCGTTGCCGGCTGGATGGGAGTACTTGCTGTGATTGTGGGCGTTTGGCTGGGGCGACACGACGCCAAACCAAGCAGGAAGGACCCGGGCTAAGCCCGGGCCCCCCTCATCATGCGCTGCCGCTATGGCAGAAAAACTGACGGTCTGAACAGGTCTGTGTAAGGAAACTCGCCCAACTCCGTCAGACCGACTTCCACTCGCTCTCGATCCCCGTTGCGACATGCTTCCAGTTCATCAGCAGTGATGCCGATACACAGAAGCAGACCCGCATCTCTGCCACACACGTTGAGACGACCATATTCCAAGAACAATAATGCAGCAATGGTCGACCCCTCAGGTGCGGCCGGGCCTATGTCCATCGTGTCACCCGGGTTTAGTTCCGCCTCCAGCGTGTAGTGCGCCAGTTGACTGATCAGCTGCGGGCCCCAGGGGTCATCGGTTCTATGACAGATAACCAGCTCATAGTTGCCGAGGTTGTTAGGCACTTGATCATCACGACCGATCAACTCCGACGTAACGGCAACGAGACCCGGCACGTGGTGCCTGAAATAGATGACGTCTGCTGCGCCGCCCACTTCCGGTCCCATCGCAAACGGCACCGGCGCATGTCTGACGACATCCTCGGATTTGCCCAGGAGCGATTCTATGGCTGCCAATCGGGCGTCCCACCAGTGCTGCCATGCGCTGTCCGATTCCTTACCCATCCCGCTCATCCTCCTCCTCACGCCCCGCTGCCGTGCGCAACTAAAGCCCTACACCAAGGGAATCGGGGTGCAAGAGCAACTTCGCGAGCCCTTCATCATTTAGCTGCCGATACACCGCAAGAAGTGCAAGTCGCTGCCGCTCGTAATTCGTGCTTCTCACCACAGCGTCGGCAAAGTGGTCCCGGTAGATCCCTCGCACCCGAGCCAATTTGTCCACGTCCTCAGGAGAGAGCAGATCATTCTGCCGGGAACCCGGCTCGGGCGGCTTCAGTCCACGTTGTGCCCAGAGATCGCGGGAAAACATGGCGATCTCCACCTGAACCCGGTCCAAAATGGCCACCCGCTGCGGGTACCCATCCTGTACCATCACGTCGAGCACTGTGCCGGTCGAGACTGCGCCCAGCCTGGCCCCATACACGCCGGGCATCGCGAGACTCCGTTCCCCGCTGTCTGTGACCCCTTTTAGCTGCTCAAGCGTAATGACCGAATTTTTCAGCCCGTCAACATATTGAATGGCCCCAGTAGTTTTGGGTCCGCCACCAGCGGAAATACTGCCCCCCCGAGAAGAGCAGGGAGACGATCAGGGCAGCCGGGAGCAGCCGTCGGGACCAACGATTAGCCAAGGCAATGATCCACTCCATCTGTTTTGTATTGGTTCCCTAGAGCCTGCGCCAAAAGTCATGGACGAGGCTGTCGCCGTAACCGGCTGCGACCAACTGCTCGTCGATGACCCGGCGAATGCCAGTGAGTGCCTGGGCGGACTGCTCTGCGGCGCGCACTCTCGACCGCCTTCCCCAGCATCACCCGGCGGGCTAGCTCCTCCCGCGTGTGTGCGATGGCGACAGCACTACGAAGGTCACGGTAACGGGCAGCGACCATTGCCGGCACGTGCGACCGGAAGTTTTCCTGCGCCTGCGCTAGCAGCGGCGGGAGCTGCCCGCCCCTCCTGCCTCTGCCACCTTGGCGGCATACATGTCGTCCGGCACAATCACCTCAATGTCCAGGTCCGAACC
>JAQBPS010000489.1 GCA_028287415.1 Bacillota bacterium
TCAGGGCAATCATGACTACTGGTGGGAGTCGCTGAAGAAAATGCGGGCGCTCCCCTTGACGACCATCGACTTCATCCAGAACGATGCGATCCTCCTGCCGGAAGGGGCCGTCCCGAGCGTGGCAGGACCCGTCGCCGTCTGTGGTACGCGGGGCTGGATGACGCCCGGCGACCGCATCTGGGGCGAGGATCAGGCCCACAATGAGAAGGTGTACCAGCGGGAGGCCGCCCGCCTGAAGCTTTCCCTGGAAGCCGGCCGCAAGCTGGGTGCGGTCGCATCGATCGCCATGCTGCACTACCCGCCGGTCGCAGAAGATCACCAGCCCACGCTCTTTACGGAACTGCTGGAGTCCTTCGGCGGCGTGCTCGCCTGCGTATACGGGCACCTGCACGGGGCCGGCGCCCAACTCAGGGCGTACCAGGGCATCCACGGCGGTGTCGCGTACCGGCTCGTCGCGTGCGACAGCATCGACTTCACACCCGTCCGCCTCTTCTGAGGCGCGGCTCTTGACCAATCGACCCGGGCGCGTCATACTACATACTAAAGGTAGGTTTAGACGCGTCTAACTCACAAGCTTAACACCACAATTGTCACCTGCCCCAAAGGAGCGTATAAATGGTCAGCCATGCCATGGAGGACTATATCTCCGCCATCTGGCGTCTCACGCACCATGGCGGGACCGCATCCACATCAGAGGTCGCCCGGAAGCTGGGGGTGACCGCCGCCAGCACCAGCTACATGTTCAAGAAAATGGCCGAAGCAGGCCTGGTCGAATATAAGGAGTATGCCGGCGTCTCCCTCACAGAGTCAGGCGAACTGGCAGCCATGAGCTTTATCCGCCGCCACCGTGTGACGGAACGCTTCCTGGTCGACGTGCTCGGGATTAGCTGGGACCGGGCGGACGGCATCTCCGACCAGATGGAGCACTCCCTCCCCGACGAGGTGATCGACCGGATGCATGCGGTCATGGGCCATCCCACGACCTGCCCGCACGGCTACCCGATCCCATCCAAGGAAGGCGTGCTGCCGGAACTGCGCCTGCGTGAGGTGACGGACATGGTCGTGGGCGAGGAGGGCACCATCCGCCAGGTTGCGGAGCATGACCCGGACCTGCTCACCTACTTCGGTGACCATGGCATCCGGCCGGGGGCGAGAATCCAGGTGGCAGGCCGGGACCGCATCGGCGAGACCCTCTCCCTGCATCTCGCCGGCATTGCGGAGCCGGTTGTGCTTAGCAGCGCCATCGCCCGCTTCGTCCGTGTTGATGCACGGGTGGATGCATACGCCGAATAGTTTCCGGGCGTCTAGCAGCCCTGCGTTGTCGCAGGGCTGCTCCTTGTGGTACTATGGAAGCTGATATTGTGATTCGCGCCACGAAAAGAGGGCGGACATGACCACCCCGAGCATGGAGGACTACCTGGAGAAAATCTATGAGCTCATCAAGAACAAGGGTTATGCGCGGGTGAGCGATATCGCGGTGGAATTGAATCTCCAGCCCTCTTCCGTCACAAAAATGGTGCAGAAGCTCGCGGAGGCCGGCTATATCAACTATGAGCGGTACCGGGGCCTCGTGCTCACACCGGCCGGTGCGGCGCTGGGCGAGTCGATGAAAGACCGCCATGCCATGCTGGAGCAGTTCCTGCGGCTGATCGGGGTGCCGGAGGAGACCCTGCGGCGCGACGTGGAGGGCATTGAGCACCACGTCAGCCCAGCCACCTTTCAGGCCCTGCAGGACCTGACCACCTTCTTTCAGCAGTCCCCGGCGTATCAGGAAGCGTTTCAGACGCATCAGGCGCATGAGCGCACCAAGGCAAACAACTGAAAACGGGCCCGTGGCGCTACGGCGCCGCGGGCCCTGTGATTTGCTATAGCAGCTGGCTGTCCGCAAACTGGTACACCTGCGCCAGTTGCTCAGCGATCGCCCGCATGCTGCGCCGCAAGGCGGCCCAGTCCGTCAGGAACTGCTCGCGCCTGGGGTAGCGCTGCTGCCGCTCCAGCGGGGGCAGGTCGGCGTCGCTCCCGGTCTCCCACCAGTAGCGGAAGTCCGCTTGCCAGTGCTCCAGGAACGTCCGCAGCCGGGTCAGGACAGTGTCGGCGATCAGCTCCGCCCCGAGCCGCTCGCCGGAGGCGGGCGGGACTGCACCCACGGGCATGCGCCGCATCAGGCTGCGAACTTCCTGGAAAAACTGGTAGAGTGACTGCAGACTCTCCGCGAAAACCTCGCCCTCAAACTGAACCTCACTGGGGTCACCCCGCTGCCCGGTCACGGCGAGCCGTGTCGCCATCTCGACGTACAGCTCCCACGCGCACTGTCGGTCCTCGCTGCCCAGCCGCTCAGGCTGGCGCACCCGCAATGTCGGCCGCTGGAACGCTGACTCTTCGCGCCTCTGCACAGTCTACCCCCCCGTTCCCCGTCAACTGGGGCAGGCGGTTTTGCATCAGATGGCGGGGCCTTGCGACGGCCCGGTGAACAATGTCCCGCAGCACGGCGGGACTGGTGAGAATCGCTCCCCAGCTGACCCAAACCGCGTACCCCGAATCGATGTTGTCTGCCAGCCGATCGGGTACGGCTCGCCCGTAGCGCACCCCGGGGTTGTTCGGCAGGTCGATCCCGACTAGCCCGTGACTGCTCTCCAGGGCAGCCTTGATCTCCCAGTCGATATACATGCGCTGGTGGGTCGCCGGTCCGCAGAGCACGATCGTACATGCGGCATTGCTCATGTAATACTCCTGAATTCGACGCATTATGACATGAGGACTACTTCCGTCGACCGGCGCTGGCAGGGAAAAGTCGGGGATGCGGGCGGCTGTCAGCAATGAGTGCAGCTGGTGATAGAATGGCTGATCACTGGCGTGATGGTAACTGACAAAAACCGAAGGCAACGGCGGCTCTGCGATACTGGTCACACGGCACCCTCCAGATCAGTTGAATCCAACCCCTCCATTCTGCCTCACTATGTAATGAGTTATCCGCCGCGAATGCGGCTCATACGGTAGTCGTGAGGGAGGTTGACGGCGATGGCGAAGCGCCGTGTCAGACCGCCCGCCGCCGTATGGGAGCGCGTGCTGCGCGAGTTTCGCCGACGCTGCGCTTTATGTGGGGGCGAGCCGGTCGAGGCCCACCATATTGATGAGGACCCGGGACATAATGAGCCGCTCAACCTGATTCCGCTCTGCCCGACCTGCCACAGCCTCCAGCATGAGGCGGGCCGGGCGGTCGGCTGCGAGAAGCTGCGGCTGTTTCGCTGCCGCAAGCTGCGGGCGATTCTGGATCCGCGGTTTCACCCACTTTTCCTGCGCCTGCGGCTGCTTGAAGCGGTCGGGCTGGGCACGGATGCCGGAACGATTGCGGCCGCAGCGACGGAACTGGTCGGACTGATG
>JAQBPS010000076.1 GCA_028287415.1 Bacillota bacterium
GATTGGGGTGGCCCCGACACTCACCTCGAGGTCCGGGCGCCCCAGGCCCCGCGCCACCTCCACCATAGCCGCCGCCTCCTGGCGAGCGAAGGCCAGCAGTTCGCCCTCCGAACCGGCCTTCCAGGTGGGGCCGGCGTGGGCCATGACCCCCGCGAGGTGAATGCCGGGGAAGCGCTCCAGCCCCCGGCAGAACGCCAGGGCGTCATCGCCGGGGACGCGCCCGACGCGCTGCAGCCCTGTGTCGATTTCCGCGTAGACCGGGAGGGGGCGGCCTAACCGCTCGCCCACGCCGGAGAGCGCTTCGGCGACCTCGTAGCTGTCCAGGCTGACGATCAGCCGTCGCACTCGCCGAGCGAGGGCTTCCAGGCGCGCCATCTTGAGCGGGCCAATCAGCGGGTACGCTACGAGCATATCGTCAAACCCGAAATCTGCCAGGACCTCGGCCTCCGCCAGCTTGGCGCAGGTGATGCCCCGGGCGCCGGCGTCCAGCTGCATCCTGCCGAAGAACGCAGACTTGTGCGTCTTGGTGTGGGGCCTTAACTTCACGCCTGCCTGGTCTGCGGTGGCCTGGATGCGCCGGACGTTGCGCTCGGCAACATCCAGGTCGACCACGACGCAGGGGGTGTCGAGTTCGGGGTAGCGCATGGGGATCACCCTTTCCGAACGGCGCCCGCGCAGATGGCGGCAAAGCTGCCCGCCTCCAGCGCGGCGCCGCCCACCAGTGCGCCGTCAATGTCGGGCTGCGCCATGTAGTCGCTGACGTTGTTCGGCTTGACGCTGCCGCCGTACTGGATGCGCACGGCCTTGGCGGCCTCGGCGCCGAAACGGTCGCCGACCCACCCCCGGATCCCTTCGATAGTGGCCTGCGCATCAGCGGGGTTGCAGTTCTTGCCGGTGCCAATCGCCCACACGGGCTCATAGGCGATCACAGCCCTGGCCACCTGCGCGGTGCTCAGCTGATCAGTGCCGGCCAGGAGCTGCCTGCGGATCACGCTGTCGGTCTGGCCCGCCTCCCGCTCCGCCAGCGTCTCGCCGACACAGAGGATCGGGATCAGGTCGTAGCCGAAGGCCGCCCGGACCTTCTCGCCCACCAGCTCGTCCGATTCGCCGAAGAGCGACCGGCGCTCCGAGTGCCCGAGGATCACATACGTGCAGCCGACATCTTTCAGCATGGGACCGGAGACCTCGCCGGTGAAGGCGCCCTGCGCCTCCTTGGCCATGTTCTGGGCACCGAGCCCCACCCTGCCCTTTGCCTCGGCCAGGGCCCAGCCCACGGCACCGAGGGCGGTGAACGGCGGGCAGATCGCGATGTCCACGCCCTCCAGACCCGCCACCTGCGGCAGGAACTCCTTCACGAACTGAGCGGCCTCCGACAGGGTTTTATGCATCTTCCAGTTGGCCGCGATGACCGGGATGCGCATGGTTGATTGCCTCCTTGATCGGAATCAGCGAACGCTTACACGCCCCAGTCCACGATGAGCCATGGCTGTCCGGGCCCTGCGCAGACCACGATATAGTACGACCACTGGCGCCCCTCGCGCAGCGTCGGATCGCGCCGCTGTTCGGGCTCAACCAGGTTCAAGTCATAGTCAACTTTCAGCACCGCGGTCTCGGCATACTGTGCGGTATAGGCGGGCACCGGGACCGGGTCGTCCACGGCCTGCACGGAGAGGAGCTTGGCGCTGTTCACGGTCAGGCGCCGCCGGTCAACCGTGCGGTGGTCGCTGTAAAGCCGGGCCCGCTGGGGCGCCAGGGTTGCGAGAATCTCTTCCAGATCATGTGCGGCGATACCGGCAAAGTGCCGTTGCATGAGTTCTTCCGGGGTGGCGCCTCCCCGCGGCGCCCCGGCGGGAGCGGGGCTCTCCCGCCGGCCGAACAGCCGTGTCCAGAGGTTCACTAGTCCTTGGTCTGCAGGCACGCGACGCCCG
This sequence comes from Bacillota bacterium, assembly GCA_028287415.1. GTDB lineage: Bacteria > Bacillota > Sulfobacillia > Symbiobacteriales > Symbiobacteriaceae > RYN-353. The sequence goes on from JAQBPS010000076.1 coordinate 1,929, forward strand.
GCAGCTCCCGGCCCTCCAGGAACTCCAGCGATGCGCCGCCGCCGGTGCTCACATGGGTCATCTTGTCGGCCAGGTGCGCCATGTCGAGCGCTGCCACCGAGTCGCCGCCGCCGACGATCGTGCAGCCCTCGCTGTCCGCCATGGCCTGGGCCACGGCCAGGGTGCCGCGGGCGAAGGCGGGCATCTCGAAGACCCCCATGGGGCCGTTCCAGATCGCCGTTTTCGCCTGCTTGATCGCCTCAGTGAAGCCCATGGCGGTCTCCGGGCCAATATCCAGCACCATCCAGTCATCCGGTATGCGATCGCTGCTAACCACCGTGTTCTCAGCCTCCGGCTTGAACTCCCTGGCGATCACGACGTCGCTCGGCAGGAGGATCTTCTCGCCGCCCTTCGTGAGGAGCGACTTGGCCAGGTCAACCTTGTCCGCTTCCACCAGCGACTTGCCGATGTTGTAGCCCTTCGCCCGCATGAAGGTGTTGGCCATGCCGCCGCCGATGATCAGCGAATCGACCTTCGGCAGCAGGTTCTCGATCACCATGATCTTGTCGGAGACCTTGGCACCGCCGATGATCGCCACGAAGGGCCGGTCCGGCTCGGCGAGCGCCCGGCCCATGATCGCAACCTCCTCCTGCATCAGGAAGCCAGCCACGGCAGGCAGATAGTCGGCGACGCCCCGGGTGCTTGCATGCGCCCGATGGGCAGTGCCGAATGCATCATTGACGAAGATATCGCCCAGGCGGGCCAGTTTGCGGGCAAACTCCGGGTCGTTCTTCTCCTCCTCGGCATAGAACCGGACGTTCTCCAGCAGGACGATGCCGCCCGGCTTCTGGCTGTTGACCAGCCCCTCAACCGCATCCCCGATGCAGTCGGAGGCATACGCAACCGGCCGGTCCAGCAGGAAACGCAGCCGCTCGGCCACCGGGGTCAGCAAGAACTCCTCCATGCGCTTGCCCTTCGGCCGGCCCAGGTGGGTCGCCAGGACGACAATTGCGCCACTCTCCACCAGGTACTGGATCGTGGGCAGCGCCGCCTTGATGCGGTTGTCGTCAGCGACAGTGCCGTTCTCCAGCGGGACGTTGAAGTCCACGCGGACCAAGGCGCGCTTCCCCTTGACATCAATGTCGCGAATCGTCATGAGAGGCATGGTTTGTCCACCTTTCTGGCGGCGCCGAACGCCTGGGGCTCCCCCAGCCGTCGGCAGATTTGGCAGAAACCGACTTTGTAAAGATCCTCTACAAAAGATTTTACCACAGCGAGGAGCAAATCCCTCTAGCCCCATAGTATCTTTCAGTCATGGCAGGTTGATGTGCAGGAATCCGACCTTCGTGCGACTTGTGCGCTTGGGGCGGTGCGGGAAGGGCCACGGATGGGCCCACGTGGGCGGGGTATGTGCGGCCACGAGCGGCTCGCCTGAGCGGTCGTAGCCGATGACGAGGCTGGTGTGCTGCCACACGCCGTCCCCATCCCAGTCGTAGGCGATCACATCGCCCGGCAGCAGTTGCCGCGCTGCGTCTCGCTCCTGCGCCCGACCGGACGAGGGCAGGTACCTGCGCAGGCTATTGGCCACGGCCCAGGAGTAGCTCCACTGCTCGCGCGGCCCCCGGTACCACCAACCCCGATCGCGGCGCCCGGTAAACGCCATGGGCATGCCGCCAGCGAATAGACACTGCGACACGAAGTTCGTGCAGTCATCGTCCAAGAAAGCCGAAAACGCCGGGTTGTAGCCCGCCCACCAGCGGGCCGCGTACCGCACGGCCTGACTCCGATTGTAGGGCACGGCCATCACCCCCTGTTGTCTTGTTGCCCATTCCTATGCGGCTGGGCGGCAGGTGATGGGGGCTGATAGATCGAACAGATGAATCACTTGGCGCTCACGGATTCAACAAGTTTATTGCAACACTACCCAGAGCAGGGGGCGCATTGCATGGACGTTCAGGGCCTGGAAGCGTTCTGGTGGATCGCCCAGACCGGCAGCTTTAATCGCGCAGCAGAGCGCCTGTACCTGACACAGCCCTCGGTGACTGCCCGCATCCAGTCCCTGGAGAAAGAGCTCGGGCAGCCGCTCTTCGAGCGGAAGCCGCGGG
>JAQBPS010000080.1 GCA_028287415.1 Bacillota bacterium
GTCACCGCGTCCAGGATCTCGCCGGTGATGCCGAAGCCGACCTTCTCCAGCGTGATCACCGTCGCTGTGATCAGGCCTGGTGCGACGGTGAGGCTCTTCACCACCGCCGCATGTGCCGGTACGGAGACGAGCACCTGGTAGTCGCCCGTCGGCAAATCCTGCTGCGTGAACTGGCCGTTCTCCAGCCGGGTCTGCGTTTGCAGCTGACCGTCCGCGGCGACCAGCGCGACCATGCCGGTGGCAGGCGCACGGCCCATCTCATCGCGCACAGTCACCTGCAACCCGCCGCTGATGCGCTCAAGCTGAAGCGCCTGGTACGGGTTTGCGGCCAGGTTGACCCAGCCGCTTTCCTTCGTGCGGTAACCTTTCGCCCATACGCGCAGTTGCCAGAGCGCCGTGCGTGTTGCCACGGCCGGCCGCTCAAGGCGGAACGCGCCGTCGGGACCCGTCATCAGGGTGGCAACCAGGCCGGCGTCGAGCTGGTAAAACTCGATCTCCGCCCCGCTCACGGGGCGCCCCGCCTCGTCCAGAACGACGCCGTAGGCGCCGGCGGGGGTGGCCGCCGGAGCGGCGTTCGCGGGGAGCGCAATCCAGATCATCATCAGGCTGAGCAATAACGCCAGCGATTTCCGCATGGGGTCCGTCCTCCTACTCATAGCGCAACGCGTCGATCGGGTCGAGCCGGGCGGCCTTCGCGGCCGGATAGACCCCGAAGATGATGCCCACCGCTGCCGAGAAGCCAAGCGCTAGTGAGACCGACATCCAGTCCAGCAGCAGTGAGATCTTGAGGAAGTAGCCGACCGCAAAGACCGGCGCTGCCGCGAGCAAGACCCCGGTAGCGCCGCCAATCAGCGACAGCAGCACAGCTTCGATCAGGAACTGGGTCAGAATGTCGGAATAGGAGGCGCCAATTGCCTTGCGGATGCCGATCTCCCGGGTCCGTTCCGTCACCGACACCAGCATGATGTTCATGATGCCGACGCCGCCGACGACCAGCGAGATGCCGGCGACGGCAGAGAGCACGCCCGTCACGAGGTTCAGCACCGTGTTGATCACGCCGACCAACTGGTCGAAGCTCTGCCCGGAGAACTGGGCGCCGGGGTGGTTCCGCTCGACCAGGGCGACCGCATCCGCAATGACTGCCTTCGAGTCGGCGCCGTCCTTCGCCTTGATCATCACCTGGTTGATCCGCTGGTTCGGACCCAGCTGCCGCTTCATGAAGCCGATGGGCACGTAGTAGCTGTTATCTTCGGCGCCGGCCATGGAGGCGAGCATGCCGGTCGGCTTTTCCGTCATCCCGATCACATCGAACGAGATCCCATTAATGCTGATCACGTTGCCGACCGGGTTGACACCCTCGCCGAACAGCGTCTTGGCAGCGCCGCTGCCAAGGATGACGATCCGGGAACCGCTCGCGTCCTCCGCTTCGGAGAACCAGCGGCCCTTGTCGATCTTGATGCCGAAGGCGAGGCCCGCCTTCGCAAACTGCCCCTGGATCCCGGCCGCCACCGTCTCCCGATTGTACTTGACGGTACCGGGCATGCCGAGCGAGTAGACGGCGGCCTGAATGTCCGGGATCAGCGTTTCGAGGTCTTTCACGTCCTTCTCCGTGAAGCTCTCGAGGCGCTGGTTCTGGCTGTTCGGCCCCGGGCGCCCGGCCTGGAGGATCATCTGGCCGGAGCCAAGGCCTTGCAGTTCGCCGGTGATCGCGGCGCCGGCGCCCCGGCCGATCGCAAAGATGGCGACCACGGAACCGACGCCGATGATGATGCCCAGCATCGTCAGCAGCGAGCGCATTTTATTCGCCCTCAGCGCATCCCAGGCGACGCTCAGCGTTTCGAGGAAGTTCATGATGCGGTCGCCCCCTCGCCGGCAGCGGTCGGGCCAACTGCGTTGGGGCTGGCCGCGCTCTCGCCGGCGGCGACGCCCTCGGCGTGCTGCATCAGTTCACGCAGGCGGTCGGCGGCGCGCACCGGGCTGGCGACCGGCTGGTCGCTGACGATGCGGCCGTCCCGCACCCGGATGATGCGGTTGACGTGCTCGGCCACATCCGGCTCGTGCGTCACGACGATCACCGTCGCACCGTCCGCATGCAGCTCTTGAAAGAGACCCATGATCTCCTCGCCGGTGCGGGAGTCGAGGGCGCCGGTCGGCTCGTCGGCCAGGATGATCGACGGGCGGTTGACCAGGGCCCTGGCGATCGATACCCGCTGCCGCTGGCCGCCTGAAAGCTCGTTGGGCCGGTGGTGCATCCGGTCGCCCAGGCCGACCCGCTGGAGGGCCGCCTCGGCCCGCTGCCGCCGTTCCCGGCCGCTGACCCCGGCGTAGAGCAGCGGCTGCTCGACATTGCGCAGCGCAGTCATGCGGGGCAGCAGGTTGAACGTCTGGAAAACGAAGCCCAGATGGCGGTTGCGGACCTTTGCCAGGTCCCGTTCATCGCGGTCGCTGACCAGCCGGCCGTCCAGCTCATAAGTGCCCTCGGTCACCCGGTCGAGGCAGCCGAGGATATTCATCAGCGTCGACTTGCCGGAGCCGCTCGGCCCCATGATCGCCACCAGTTCGCCGGCCGCAATGTGCATGTTGATGTCCTTCAGCGCCTCAACCTCGGTCTGGCCCATGCGGTACACCTTGCGGACATTTACCAATTTGATCATGCCGGTTACTGCTTGGCCGGCTGGTCGCCCGCCTCCACGCGGACCATGGTGCCGTCCTTCAGGGAGCGGATCAGGGTGAACGGACTGATGATCACCTGTTCCCCCTCGTTCAGGCCCGCCGTGATCTCCGCATGGGTTTGGGTGCGCAGGCCGAGCTTGACGGGCCGCAGCAGCACCTTGTTCGCCTTGACTACCAGCACAAAGGCGTTGTCGCCCTCCTCCCGCAGTGACTCCAGCCCGATGACGATCACGCCGGTGCGGGCGTCCGTCTTGATGGCGGCCTCGCCGTTCATGCCGGCCCGCAGCTTGCCATCCGGGTTCTGGACGAGGCCCTGGACCTCGTAGTAGGTGGAGCCGCCGGCGGCGCTGGCCAGCACTGTGGCGGCGGCGGCGACCCGGCTGACCGTGCCGGGGAAGCGGTCCTGGAGGAACGCGTTCGACTTGACGCTCAACTCCTGGCCGGGCTGCAGCTTGACCACGTCGACCTCATCCGCCCGGGCCTTGATCGTCAGCGTGTCGACTACGCCCATCTCGAAGAGCAGCTGGCTCTCCTGCACGGGCTGGCCATCTTTCAGGGCGACGTTCAGGATCATGCCGTCGTAGGGCGCCTTGAGCTGGGCCTGCGCCAGTTTGGTGCGCGCCACGGCGAGCGACTCGCGAGCCGACTGGAGGTCGGCGGCGGCAGAGCGGAACTGCTCGGCCGGTGTGCCGCCCTGGTTCAGCTCGGCCTTGGCTGCCTCCATGGCCTGCCGGGCGCTCTCGAGGGTGCTTCTCGCCTGCTGCACCGCAGCCGGTTCAGCGCCGCTCTGGCCCTGTGTCTTCTCCTCGGCCACACGCAGGGACTCCTGCGCCTGGGTCAGGTCCAGGGCCAGCTGGCGGGCGGAATCGGTCGAGCTGCGCAGGGCGGACTCGTAGGCTGTGCGCGCCTGGTCATACGCGGCGCGGGCCGCTATGTCCCGCGGCTTGGCGCGGTAGGCGGTCTCGGCCTCCTGGAGCTTGTTGCGGGCCTGTTCCACCTGGGTGTTGAGGGATGCGCTGCGGCTCTGCACGCTCTGGAGGCCGGAGCGGGCCTGATCGACCTGCTGCTTGGCCGAGGAGTCGGCGGTGAGCAGGCCCTGCTCCGCCTGGATCAGCATCGCTTTGGCGGACTCATACTTCTGGGCGAGGGTCAGGGGATCGATCTTCGCCCGTTGGGCGTTCTGGGCGATGACGGCCTCAGCCCGTGCCACGGCGGCCTCCTGGCCGGCCACGAGGGCGCTCTGGCTGTCGCTGACGAGTTCGGCGATCACCTGGCCGGCCTTCACCCGCTCGCCGATACCGACCAGCAGATGGACCCGGCTGCTGCTGAAGGGGGCGCGGAGCTCCTGGGCGCCGGTCGCCTCCAGGACGCCGGGGGCGCTGACGGTCTGGGTCAGGTCCTGCCGCAGCACGGGGACCACCTTGACCGAAGGGGCGTTCTTCGGGACGTTGGCTGCGGCGGCTGAGGTGGGCTTGGCCACCTTGGCCACGTTGTACCAGGCCAGGCCGCCCACCGTCACCACGAGCACTCCGCCGATCAGCCATTTGCGCTTGTTCACGGGAATCCTCCTCAGCTACATACCGCGGGACTTGTTCACGGCACCGCCGACGAGCATCAGGCCTAGGGCCAGCACGTAGATGACGCCGACGAAGGTAGCGCTCCTGGCGGGCCTCATGCGCTGAACGGCGCCGAAGCCGATGGCAAGCAACGCGTAGTAGAAAACATTAAAGGGATTGATGGTGCTGAGCAAGCTCTTGAGCACGAAGTGAGTCTCGTCCGGCGCAAGGGCCGCCAGGCTGAGGTTCATAGACTGGGCCTGCTGCATACTGCTCGCCCTGGTCATTAGCAGGGCCTGGATCAAGCCGCCCACGGCGAGCGGGACCCGGGCGTAGCCGATCATGCTGAGGTAGGGACGGAAGCCGGCGCTGCCGCCCTGGAACTGGGCGAAGAAGCTCGCGAGCAATGCGAGGATGGTGCCGATCAGCCAGGGACCGATCAGTGCGCCAATGGCCAGGGTGATGATTGTAACCACTTGGTATAGTGCGAGCGTCATGCCGGGTGGCGCAGCTTTGGCGTACTGCTCCGCAATGCCCGCTTTGGTGAGGGGGAGGAGCAGGTAGGCGCCGATCAGCCCGGCCACCATTTGGAGCAAGTACGGCGGTAGGATTGCCGGGCGCTCAGCCAGGGCCTGGAACGTGGCGGTCGGCTCCGTAATCACCGTGAGCAGGGCGCCCCAGGGGCGGGGCTTCGGTTCGTTCAGGCCACGATCCGTGGTCGGGTCTGACACGCCGGATTCCTCCTTCGGTATCAGTAGACGGTCACGGTGTAAGGACTC
>JAQBPS010000136.1 GCA_028287415.1 Bacillota bacterium
CTGCCGGGCGGCGGCGCCGATCTGCTCCGTGACCGGGCCCGGCACCTCGACCGCACCCTCCCAGTACTTGGCGTAGGCGCGCCGCCCCTCCTCGCTCCGGCTGCCCACGGCGGTGCCAAAGGTGAGGCCACGGGGGTAGGCGGGGACCAGCGCTTCAGGGAACAGGATGACGCGGGCGCCCTGCCCGGCGGCCTCATCGATGAGGCGGCAGACCTTCTCGGTCGTCGCCTGCCGGTCAAGCATGATCGGGGACGTCTGGACTACGGCGGCTCGTACGGTGTTGCTCACGGCTGGATCCCTCCATGCTGAAGCAGTTTGCCGTACGAGTCTTCTGGACCTGATCTGCTCATTCCTTCAGAAACGGCGCAACAATTGCGACGTATGCGGCAGCATCCCGATGGATCCAGTGGTCCGCCCCGGGCACCACGAGCGCCCGGCCGTACGGCAGCGTCCGGACCATCCGCTCAGCCACAGCCGCGGTGAGATGGGTGCTCCGCTCCCCCCGCAGCAGAAGCGTGGGCTGCATCACCCGGGCGAGGCTCCCCCAGGACTCGGTCTTCAGCCGAATCATCGCCACCACCCCGGGGATGTCGAACGCCCACCCCCAGCCACCCGCCGGCAGCGGCACGAGGCTTGGCCCCCACCAGGCCACCGACCGGCCATGTTCCCGCAGATAGCCCAGCCCTCCCTCACGGGAGCCAAACCGGCGCGGCCAGGCGTCCGCCCACTCCTGCCATCCCCGCCACGCTTCGGCATCCGCGTCAGGATGCTGATCCTCGATGACCAGCCGCGCCACCAGATCGGGCCGGTCGGCCGCCGCCTCCCAAGCGATCGACCCGCCCAGCGAGTGACCCACAACCGCCACCGGCGCAAGCCCGAGCTGTTCGATGACCGCGGCGGCATCCCGGACGTGCGCCGCCATCTGATAATCATCGGACCGGCCCGACCGGCCGTGCCCCCGCAGATCGTAGGCGACCACCCGGAACCCCCGGCCCGCCAGCCCCTCGGCTACCTCCGCCCAGATGGCAGCGCACCCCTGAATGCCATGGATCAGCAGGACGGGCTGGCCACCGGGCCGGCCCCAATCACGATAATGCAGCCGCACATCACCATCGATGTAAGGCAACGCAGATCACCCCAACATGCAAGATTACCGCTAAACGGAGTCCGAGCCTGGAACCCGCTCGTCGCCCCAACGGGTGGTATACTCACCCGAATCGATGATCACGTCGATTGTACCCTGATCTGAGTGCTTGCGCAGCGCCGATCGGCGCATCAGCTATGGTTCTGCTCGATTTACCAGTATATAATAGTAGTATTAAACGTTTCGTAAACGTGATGCCGGTGTCCATCTGCCATGCATGAAAGGTGGGAGGGAAAACGGAGACCAGACAGTTCAGCGCCAGGGTTGCGCTGACCGCAGAGGGCGAGCACCGATTGGGGGTCATGGTGCGCAGCGCCACGGAAATATGGGTGTACTGGCAGGCCGCGCCCCCGCAGCTGACGCTGCGCCTTGAGGACGTATCGGGGTTTCCACCAGAAGCGGCGCTGGATGGCAGCGGCCTGCGGGACGTGCCCGTCCTGGATGGCGCCACCGACCTGTACCTGCAAGAGCTGTTGCCCGGCCACCTGTACCTCGTGCAGATCGGCGAAGGCCAGGGCGACGATTTCCAGCCCGTCCTGAGCGCGGGGCCGGTGATTACGGGAGGTGGTGCACCTTGAGCACAGAGTTCGCCCTCATCTTGCATGTGCACACACCCCTGGTCCGATGGGACGACCCATCCGATCTGGCCCGGACTTGGCTCACGCTCGCGACCGATGAAGTCGTCGTCCCCCTCCTCCAGGCCATGCAGCGCCTCAGGCGTGACCACGTCCGCTTTCGGCTGGCCCTCTCCCTCTCCCCGACGCTCATAGCGATGCTGGAGCGTACCAGACCAGCGCTCATCTCCCAGCTGTGCAGCCTCGAGGCAACCGGCGAGCTGGAACTCTGCACTGCGCCGGCGACCAACGCCGTGCTGCCACTGCTGCTGACCGACGCAGCCCGCAGCGCGCAGATCGCCGCAGGCGTGGAGGCGTTCACCCGCACCACGGGCCATCGCCCGCAGGGCATGTGGCTGCCCCGTCTCGCTTATGCCCTCGGACTGGACCAGGTCCTGGCGGCCGAGGGGATTGCCTGGACGGTCGGCAGTGCCGGACTCCCAACCAGCGCACACCCACCGGTAACCGGCCCGGCGATTGGCAGCAGCGTCGATCTGACCGTACTCGCGGCAGATCCGGAGTTGAGCCAGGCCGCGGTCAACCAGATGGATGTTGCATGGCTTGTACCCCGCCTGCGGGAGCGCAGCGGCCTGGTCGTGCTGCCCTGCGAGGTCTGGCTGCCAAACCGGCCGTGGTCCGGGGGCCATGCCTGGCTCGAATCCCTGTTCCGGCAGCTGGCCAACGTGGCGGATATCCAGCCTGTCACCCCGTCCGCATGGCTGCACAAGCGGGGGCCCTTCCCACCGACACAGATCCGGGGCGATGCTGACTACCCGGACCTGATTACACCGGCCTCGGCCTTCCTCTGGCCGGCGCTGCACACAGCCGAACTCGCCCTTGCCCGGCTGGCAGCTTCGCCCGACTCCCGCCCGCTCCTTGACCGGGCCACGACCGAGCTGCTCTCCGCACAGGCCGCCGATTGGCCGGCATTGTTGGCAGACCCGGCGACAGAGAGCTATGCCCGGGATCGGGTCGCGCAGCATCTGAAGGCGTTCCACGCCCTGGCGGCACCCAATCCCGTTACCATGGCGGGCGGGCAGTCTTCATCTGCCGCGGATGAGCCCGATGCCGCAGATGAGCCCGATGTCGCGGATGAGCCCGCGTCCAATCGCGCCAGCCACGCCTTTATCCAGCACAAACCACCGGCCGCAGGACCGCTGCGGATTCTGATGCTGACCTGGGAATTCCCGCCCGACTTTGTCGGCGGCCTGGGGCGCCATGTCGGCGATCTGGCAGCCGCCCTGGCCCGTGCCGGTCACGCAGTCCATGTCGTGACCCTGGCTGACAGCCTGTTCGGTCCGGGCACCGTCGCTGTCGCCGGCGTCACTGTGCACAGGGTGCAACGGCCACCGGGCGTTGTTGACGATCTCGGCTGGGTTCACAGCTTTAACCGGTATATGATCTCCCGGGCAGAATTGCTTGCCCTGGAGCATGGTCCGTTTGATGTGATACACACGCAGGGCTGGCTGACCGGCTCTGCCGCGCAGGCGCTCCAGATTCGCTGGTCCGTGCCGCTGACGGCAACCTGCCACATCACGAGCGTTGGCCTTGCGCCCGATGGCTTTCGGGGCGAGCATGCGGCCAAGGATTACGGCGGCCACCTGGAAGACTGGCTGCTTTCAGGCCGGGCCAGCCGCTTGATTGCGGTCAGCGGGGCACTGGCAAACGAGATGCGCAGGAGCTTCGCCGTCCGGCCAAGCGTGATCTTCAACGCCGTGGACGAGCCCGCACCAGCGCCGCCGCCCGCCCGGGCTTTCGCCGGCCCTTACCTCTTCGCCATCGGCCGCCTGGTGGTGGAGAAGGGTTTCGACGTGGCGGTGAGGGCGTTGAGCGCCATGCGCCATCGGGAGGTTCACCTGGTGATCGCCGCGCAATTGACCCCCCTCAGCGAGATACTGATCGCGCTGGCCGCGGACCTGGGCGTAGCGGACCGGGTGCACCTGATCGGCTGGGTTGCTGATGAGGAGAAGAACGCCTGGATCCAGCACGCCGCCCTCGGACTGGTGCCCAGCCACTATGAAAGCTTCGGCATTGTCGCCATCGAGCTGATGGCTGCCGGTGTGCCCGTCATCGTCAGCGCTGTGGGCGGTCTGACCGAGGTTGTGACGGACGGGGTGGATGGCATGCTGATCGCGCCCGGTGAGCCCGAGCTGCTCGCCGCGGCGGTCGACATGCTGCTGGACGCCCCGCTGACCGCTGCTGAACTAGGGAAGGCCGGGCGTGCTTCGGTGCTCCGCCGGTTCCACTGGGATGATATCGCCCGGCAGACGGTGGCGGTCTACCGAGGCCAGGCACGGTAACCAGCACCATGGGTTCGCCCCATCAAGAGGAGGGACCCGCTGTGGACCCTTTGCTCACGCGCCGCAGCAAAAGTATTGGATTGCTGGTTGCCACAATCAGCGGGCTGGTAGTCATCGAGTTGATCTACGACCGGCTCATGCCAACTCAGCTACAGGTGGGCCAGCTCCTGGCCTCATCCTTCAACGTGTTTACATACCCCCTCGCGTATTGGTTCGCACACCTGGTTTTGACCGTGTTTTTGCTGGGTGGCATCGCCTGGCTGTTCCAAGTGCGTGGTGGACGACTGCTACGATACTTGCTGCTTGTCTACTTTATCTCACTGCTAGGACCCATATGGATACTGTTTGTGGACATCTACGTGCTCCCGCCGAAACGGTCCTATTAAGGCTCCAAGCCGACACCCTGGCGGTCGTGATGGTGCGGTCCACGCCTCAACGGTTGGAGGATGACGCATCCGTACACATGCGCGAGGGTAGCTTAATAGTGGTGGGCCGCCCCCGGGGGTATTGCTATGTCATAGCAAAGTGATTGGCACGATTGTTACTGGCAGTCCTGGCGTGACAAGGCGAGAACGAAGCGGAGAATTGTGAGTAACTCTTGGACGGAGATTGCAATGATGATCTGCAACGTAGACCAACCTCCTTTCGGGGGGCGGCCACCATCCACATACTACCAAAACCCGTGCCGTAACTATGTCAGATGTTGTCGCAGGACTGGAACAACCGTTCGACAAGTTCTGCCCACACTTGCTACCCCTGGACGAGGCGTACCGTAAAAGCCCACATCCTTCATGAACCAGGGGACGTGGGCTTTTACGTTCGCCGTCAGTGCCTCCCTGAAACCTTGCGGCTGCCCCACAGCGGTTGAACGAAGGGCCCTATTTGACCGACAACACTTGCCCGCCGGTCATCTGCACTAACGTCTCCGGGGTCAGTTGGAACACCGCCCTGGGATGCCCAGCCGCCGCCCAGATCACTTCATACTGCAACAGGTCTTGGTCAATCAATGTCCGCAGCGGCACCACGTGACCGCTGGGCGGCACACCGCCGATCACGAACCCGGTGGACTCGCGGACAAAATCAGCGTCAGCTTTGCCGATTGGTTCTTTGAGCCAATCGGCAATCCGGCTTTCATTCACCCGGTTGCTGCCGCTTGCCACCACCAACAGGGGAGAGCCAGAATTGGTGCGGCGAAAGACCAGCGACTTGGCGATTTGCGCCACCTGACAGCCGATCGCT
>JAQBPS010000266.1 GCA_028287415.1 Bacillota bacterium
TGCGAACACTGATAGATTTAGGGTGGCTATGCCGAGAGGGATCACCTGTTCCCATTCCGAACACAGCCGTTAAGCCTCTCAGGGCCGATGGTACTACGCTTCGAGCGTGGGAGAGTAGGTCGCCGCCCAAACCCCTTCGGGCTGGACAACCAGCCCGCCATATGGACGATTAGCTCAGCGGGAGAGCACTTGCTTCACACGCAAGGGGTCACTGGTTCAATCCCAGTATCGTCCACCAAATCGGAGACGGGGGAGTGATTCATTCTCACTTCCCCCGATTCTACAGGGCCCCATCGTCTAGAGGCCTAGGACACCGCCCTTTCAAGGCGGTAACACGGGTTCGATTCCCGTTGGGGTCACCAGTTCCTGTGCCCGTAGCTCAGCGGATAGAGCGCTTGCCTCCGGAGCAAGAGGCCGCAGGTTCGATCCCTGCCGGGCACACCAAAGCGATTCCGAGTAAAACCCCGGCGACGTTGTCGCCGGGGTTTTACCATTGAGGCTGTGGGCAAGGGCGCCGCTGTCGAAATTTGGCATTTCGATGGGGCAGGTGTTAGAGCACCGATGACTGAATAGAATGTGCCAACCGCACGTGTTCAAATAAGTTGTCGCAGCTATGTACGACATCCGCCCCCATCTGGTATACTGTACCTGGCCCGTGCAAAGGAGGCATATTATGGAGGAGACATTGCAGCCGTCAACCAATGTGGTTGGCGAGCAAAGGCGGCGGTGGGCTCTTTGGAGCCTTGTAGCCGCAATGGTGATCGGCGGTATTCTCTTCTGGGTTCTCAAGCCTGCCCACCACCAGGTGGTCGTGACAGGGTTGGGGGACCAAGTCACATTCTCAACCACGGAAAAGCAGTTAGGCGCTGCGCTGCGTGTGCATGGGATCGAGCTGGGGGCCAAGGACCAGATCTCCCTGCCGCTCACCACGCCTCTTAAGGGCAAGCAGCAGATCGCTCTTGCGGTTCGCAAGGCCCTTCCGGTCACCGTGGTGGCTGACGGCAACAGCCACCAGGTGCAGAGCACCGCTCACAGCGTTGCTGACCTTCTGAAGGAACTCGCAATCAGCCTGAACCCCAAGGATGGGCTGTCGGCCGATCCGAGCGCACCGCTCACAGCTGGCATGACGGTCACCGTGGTCCGCCGTCTGGAAGAAGTGGCCGTTGCGACCGAAGAGGTCCCTTATCAGATCGTCCGGCAAGAGAACAGCTCTATGGCCGTCGGCCACTCCGAGGAGACGCGGGCGGGTCAGCCGGGCACCAAGGAAATCAAGAACGTCACCTACTACGAGGACGGCAAGGCAGTCCGTTCAGAACGCTCGGAGACCGTCGTCAAAGAGCCGGTGAGCCAGGTTGTTGCCTATGGCACCATGGAGGTTGTTTCCCGCCCCACGGTCGCTTCCCGCCCCACGGTCGCTTCCCGTAGTGGTAGCACTACCCGTAGATATACTCGCGAGCTTGAGGTGTCGGCCACAGGCTACACGGCCGGCAAGGAGAGTAATCCCGACGGAAATGGGTATACCTATACCGGGATGAAGGCCGTGCGAGGTATCGTTGCGGTTGATCCAAGCGTGATTCCGCTCTACAGCCGCCTGTACATTCCCGGGTATGGCGAGGCGATTGCCGCCGACACTGGCGGAGCGATCAAGGGCAACAAGATCGACCTTTGCTTCGACAGCCTGGCAGAGGCGTTGGACTGGGGGCGCCGCCCTGTGACCGTGTACATCATCGGGGATTGAGATTTGCAGGCCAGAAGCCGGCATGCCGCCGGCCTCTGGCCTTTTCACCTATACCCGCAAGGAGAGAGCAACGTTGGACCTGTCCAGCCCGAAAACCATCAAGAGCATCATGGCAGCCCATGGTATCCGGCCACAGCACCGGCTGGGCCAAAACTTTCTTATCGATCCCCGCGTTCTCGATATTATCGTTGAGGCCAGCGGTGCTGGTCCGGACGACCTTGTGCTCGAAATTGGCCCGGGGTTAGGACCCCTGACTCAGCGGCTGGCAGGGGCCGCAGGGACAGTCGTAGCGGTGGAGTTGGACCGAAATCTCGTGTCGATCCTGGAGAAAACGGTCGTGGCGGCGCATCCTAATGTGGAGGTAATTCAGGGCGATGCCGGCCGGATCGATCTGCACGAACTGCTGCACGCCCGGTTGGCCCCGGGCCAGAAGGCGAAGGTGGCGGCCAACCTGCCATACTATATCACCACGCCACTCGTCATGCGGTTGCTTGAAGCCACGTTGCCCTTGGATGAAATCGTGGTGATGGTCCAGAAGGAGGTGGCGAACCGGATGGTATCGCCCCCCGGCAGCAAGGAGTATGGCGCACTCAGCGTTGCTGTACAGTACTACACCGACGTCCGGATCGTGACAACGGTTAGCCGGACAGCTTTCATGCCACCGCCGGATGTCGACTCGGCTGTTGTGGCCATGCGAGTGCGAGCAGTTCCGCCAGTTGACGCCCCACGGGAGGGTTTCTTTCGGGTGGTCAAGGCCGCATTCGGTCAGCGCCGCAAATCGTTGGGTAATGCCCTTTCTGCCGGACTGGGCATTGACAAGGGACTGGTCCAGGAAGCGCTGCGCGCTACTGGCATCGACCCAATTCGGCGTGGGGAGACGCTCAGCCTTGAGGAATTCGCTGCTATCGCGCGAGAAATTAACGCAAACGCTACGGACACAGCGAACAGCGGTGTAACCGACGAGGTCTAGCAGTGATATAATTGGAAATAGGGTGTCTTGCATAAGGACAAGGAGGGGTTCGTGTTGCAGGACAATGTGTTCCACAGCCCCACCAAAGGGGCACTGCCTTACGACCGACTCGTCGGGGACCTGCTGGACTATGTAGCCGAAGCACCTGATGCCAAGTATAAGCTGATCGTCGGTACCGATTCCCAGACCCGGACGGATGTCTGTTTCGTCACTGCCATCATTGTACACCGGTTGGGCAAGGGCGGCCGCTACTACTACCGGCGCCGACACCAGCCGAAAATGCGCAGCCTCCGGCAGCGGATTTTCTACGAGACGGCCATCTCCCTCGCCATGGCAGAAAAGCTTGCTGCCAGCCTGATCGAACGTGGGGCGGACGCCCTCAATGTGGAGATTCATCTGGACGTGGGGGAGAATGGCGATACGCGCGAGCTGATCCGGGATGTGGTCGGCATGGTCACGGGGAGCGGTTTCCATGCTGAGATCAAGCCGCATTCGTACGGCGCCTCCAAGGTCGCCGACCGGTATACCAAATGATTAGCGACTAGGTGCGATTTGTCAATGCGAGAAGTGCTTGACAAGAGAGCCTGTCGACCATTAAAATATTAGTTTCCTTGACTCGGCCCTCCGGTGCTGGTATAATAGGCATGCTACGGGTTTTCTCTTCGAGGAGAAACCGGTAACATCGGCATGGAAGGATGTGGTGTGCACTTGGCTCCCAAGAGCATTCTTGCGGATATCAAAAAGGACCTCGAGTCGTATGTAGGTGAGAAAATTCGCCTCAAAGCCAACAGGGGCCGCAAGAAGATACTGGAGCGGGAAGGCGTGCTGGAGAGCACCTATCCCAACATCTTCATCATTAAGCTGGACGAGGCTGATAATGGTGAGCGGCGTGTTAGCTACAGCTATGCAGATCTTCTTACGGAGGCCGTCGAGTTAGTCATCTGCTCCTCCGGTGGGCAGGAGACCAAGATTGAGGCACATTCTCGTTGACATAAAACGAAGAGCCAGGGACAAGCCCTGGCTCTTCTGTTATGCAAAAATATAACCTCCCGTGGTGACAGGAGCGAGGACATTGAATGAGCTGACACTGCCCAGTTACGCGAAGGTCAATCTCACGCTCGACGTGGGGGAGAAACGCCCGGAAGATGGCTACCATCCCGTAAAGACGGTGATGTTGCCGATCAGCCTTGCCGACGAGGTAATGCTCCGCAAAGCCGCTGAGATTAGCGTCACGAGCTCCCCACAGATTCCGGGGACGCCCGAAGCAAACCTGGCGTTTCAGGCAGCACAAATGCTGAAGAGAGCCACGGGTTACTCCGGCGGGGCGGCGATACATATCAACAAGGTGGTGCCGGTAGCCGGCGGGCTGGCGGGCGGGAGCACAAACGCAGCCACCGTCCTTAACGGATTAAACCAGTTGTGGGGCACACGGCTGCCCGACCAACAACTGATCGATATGGCCATTCGGCTGGGCTCCGACGTCCCGTTCTTCATCCTCGGGCGCCCCGCCCGCGCAGAGGGCATAGGGGAGCGCCTCACGCCCCTGAAGGTGATCAAGCCGATGTGGCTGGTGCTGGCTGTGCCGGAGGTGGCCAAGTCCACCAGCGATGTCTACCGGCTGTTCGATGAGCTTGCCCATGTGGACCGCCCGGACACGACGGCGATGGAGGGGGCGTTGGCAGCCGGGGACATCCGGGGTGTGGCTGCGGCGCTGGGCAACGTGTTCGAGCAGGTCATGCTGCCCCGCCACCCGGCCATTGCCGAGGTGAGGGCAGCGCTGCTGAGGGAAGGCGCCCTGGGCGCGCTGATGTCGGGCGCCGGCCCCAGCGTCTTTGGCATCGTGCCGGACGAGCAGGCCGGACGCCACATGGTCGAGCGCCTCTCACGCAGCCTCAGTCGTGTCCATCTGGTCCACACACGCGGGCACCGGGAGGAATAGCATGGATCTCGCACAGGCCATGCTGAGTCTGGTTGGAGCACTCGCGCCCCCCGTGACCGATCCGGACCCGACGGTGCGGATCCATCAGGGCCTGCTTCAGGTGCTCGCCGGACGCCACGTGGCCGGAGTTGCAGAAGCAGATGCCCAGCTGCTCCGCACCTGGCTGCAGCGTGCGTATGGTGATCGCCCCGACCCCGAGGCAGCGCTGTACCAGGACCTGCTTGACCACGTCATGGTGCGGGAGGGTGCGGACCAGTTCGCCGTCCGCCGGGAACGCGGTGCTCACCGCGCCACAGGCGCGTACTACACGAACACCACGGTAGTCCGCTACATGATTGGCCGTGCCTGCGACTACCTCCCGGGTGCCCGGTCCACCATCGATCCCGCCTGTGGCGCCGGGGCATTCCTCGAGGAGGCGCGCAGCCAGTTCGGTCAGCAGTTGCGCCTGGCCGGTCTCGACACCGACCCGGTTGCGCTCGCACTCTGCGCCAGGAACGTGCCCGGGGCTGACCTGCACGCTATGGACACCCTCCTGGAGCCGTTCCCCGGCGGCTATGACCTGTGCATGGGCAACCCGCCATACATAAGCACGGGACTGCGGGGGGCTGCGGCGCCCGACTGCGCCCGCCTTGATGCGCTCCGCCACCGTTACCCGGCCACTGCACAGTACAAGCTCAACACCTATCCGCTATTTGTGGAGCGTGGTCTGGAACTGGTGCGGCCGGGTGGCATCCTCGGGTACATCCTGCCCGACTCATTTCTGTCCGGCCGGTACTTTGAGGGCATGCGCCGGCTGCTGCTCAGCCATACCCTGCTGGAACTGACACTGCTGAGGGACGATTTCTGGCAGCATGGGCATGTCGGACAGAGTGTGATTCTGCTGGTGCGGAGAGGGCAGCCACCACCCGGCCATCACGTAGCGGTGCGGGTATGCGGCGGGGTGGATGAGCTCGCCCTGACCCCGGCAGTGCCCGTAGCGGTCGCGGATTTAGTATGGGGGCCGCGGCAACGCTTCCGCCTGGTTCCGGACCCCGGCTTGAGAGCGTTCGTTCGCAGCATGGAGTCATCGCCGGGCGCCACGCCCCTCGGCGCCCTTGTTCGGACTTACAGCGGGCTGATCGGCCGGCAGGGGCAACGCAGCCTGCTGCGATCAGCAAACCCGGCGCTGACAGGCCCCTGGGGCCGTCTATTGCGCTCCGGCAGGGAGATCGACCGGTACCAGCTGAACTGGGGCGGGGAGGAAGTCAGCCTCGATCCGGCACTCATCAAAAGCGGCGGCCACACGGCCTACTACCGGCAGCCCAAACTCATGCTCCGCCAGACCGCGGATTCGCTGAGAGCGGTCTACGACGACCAGGGCTTCTACTGCCTAAACAACATCCATGTGCTCGTGCCACGGGCCGAAGGGATCAAGCTCCACATGCTGTTGGCGATCCTCAATTCACGACCCGTCAACCGCTACTACCAAGCGATGACCATGGAGTCCGGCCGGCTGTATCCGCAAGTGGATCTTGACCTGCTGGACAGCCTGCCGGTCCCGCCAATTGAGGACGTGCTTGCGACCCGGCTCGCTGAACTCGCGTGGAAACGGCAGTGCGCCGCCTCGGATGAGGCGGCGCACCTGGACCGGGAGATTGATGCAGTCACAGCCGCGTGCTATGGGGAGGACGGTTAGCGGCCCTTCGTCCGGTCGTAAGCGAGGAAGTCCCCCCGCCCGCTGCTGCGGCGAAACGTGGCAGGTGCGCTCGTCCGTCCACGGGAGCGCCGGCGCCCCCGTCGGATATTCTTCACGGTCGTGCGGAAAAGCAGCAAGGCCAACATCACGCCGGCCGCCCACTTGGCGCCGCTCACGCCCCACGAACTGAGGTTCGCGGCCACATTGGGCTTTGCCGCAATCCCCTGCTGCGCCACGATCGGAAGCACTGCGAGGAGGCGATCCGCCTCGCGGATCTCCAGAGCGCCCACCTTCTGGCCAGCAGCCACAGGGGCTGATACGTTCTTCTGAAGCTTGGACTCCACGGTCACATTCGGCTTGTCCCCCTTGGGCGCCGAAACGAGGAAGGCACCGTCAGGGGCGACCGCTACGGACGGCTGGAGCCCTTGCGCCACCGGGACGTCGGCAAGATGGAGCCCGGCGGGGAGGGCGCTTTTCTGCTCAAACGCGGTGAAGCCGTAGTCGAGGAGCTGAGCCATATCCGCATACTGGACTTGCTGGTTCGGCTCGCCCATGACAACACCGATCAGCATGCGACCATCGCGCTGGGCGACATTGACCAGGGTGAGCCCCGCTTCCTCGGTGTATCCGTTCTTGCCGGCAATTGTACCGGCGTAGGTGGACAGCATCTGGTTATGGTTGTAGTAAGGCCCGTTGCGATCGCTCTTCACTGGCCAGTAGAATTCCTTGGTGCCTGAGATGCCGCGCAGGGTCGGATTAGCCAGGGCGACCCGGGCGATCAGCCCCAGGTCAATCGCTGTGGTGTAGTGGTTGGGGTCATGCAGCCCCGATGGGTTTGCGAAGTTGCTGTGGGTGGCGCCGAGCCGCGTAGCCGTCTCATTCATCCAGGTGACGAATTGTTCCGGATGCCCACCGCTGACGCCCTCAGCAATGGCCATGGCACAGTCGTTGCCAGATACAAGCATCAGCCCGTACAGCAGGTTTTGCAGCGACTGGTGCTCTCCACGCTCCAGGTAGCAGGAGGAGGAGTCAGCGGGCTGATCGACAGCCCGATCGGAGACATCAATGATCTGATCCAGCTTTCCATGTTCAACTGCGACAAGCGCTGTGAGGAGCTTGGTCGTGCTAGCAGGGAAATTGTGATCGGTCCCGTTCATCTGATAAAGAATTTGGCCGGAAGCAGCGTCCAGCAACACGGTGGCGCGCCCCTGTAGGGCAGGCGGCGAGTTACTGGCGGCAACTACGGGCATGGTTGTGAGTAGGCAGAGTAATGCTGCCATACCGCCAATGGCAACCTTGTTGAACAAGGAAAATATCCCTCCGTCAAGTCCGTAGACGGGCAACTGCGTTAGAGATTCGCCCCGGATACGGCAGGCACCTGCCCGCGAGTTGCATGACAGGTTTAGGATTCGCCCCATATTATCGGGGCCAGCCATCAAAAAGAGGAATTCTGGACGGTTGCCTCGAAGGACTCTGTTTGTTTTGAACCACATGTCAAAGTTGATGCTGTGACCGTCCGTCAGTAAAAAGGAGTGATCGGGCGTGCCAGTGAACGTCATCCTGCTGGCCGGTGCTGCGAATACCGGTCCGCTTAAGGATGTCAGCCCTGTCACCAATGAGGCGCTTATCGATATAGGCGGAAAGCCCATGGTGCAGTACGTCATTGACGGCCTCCGCCAATCCCGGGAAGTCCGTCGCATCGCCATTGTGGCGCCGGCGGGTGAACTGGAGCCTCATGTAACCGGTGACAACCTGGAGTTTGTGCCGAGCGCCGGCAATATTGTCGATAACGTCGTTCGCGCCACCCGACTCCTCCCCCAGGACGAGCAGATTCTGATCGCCACCTGTGATATTCCGCTTATTAATGGTGAGATCATCGATGGGCTGATCGACCTGTGCCGGGCGGTGCCCGCGGATCTCTACTACCCCATTGTCGAGAAGAGTGTGGGCGAGCTTAAGTACCCCGTTGTCAAACGTACCTATGTAAATCTCAGGGAAGGCGTTTTCACCGGGGGCAACCTGTTCCTCGTCAACCCCGCGATTGTGGAGCGCACGGCGCCGAAGGTACGCAAGTTCCTGGACTACCGGAAGAACCCGCTCAAAATGGTGACACTGCTTGGCTTCTTATTTCTATTGCGCTATCTTGTGTTCAAGAATCTCAGCCTCAAGGAATTAGAGCAGAAGGTTTCGGACATGTGGGGAATCAAAGGGGCAGTCATTGTCTCTCCATGGCCTGAGGTGGGCATCGATGTGGATAAGCCAAGCGATTTGCAGCTGGCGCGTGCGGTTCTCTTGTAGCGACTCTGTCCGGCCCCGGCCCCAGGGCCGGGGCGTTTGCCTGGGGGTGCCGGCATGCAGAAACTGACCCGGAGCCAGCGGCTGATTCATATCATGAAAATCCTCGTGGAGCGCCCGGGGGAACTGATTCCATTGCGGTTCTTGACCGACCGGTTTGACGCGGCGAAATCGACGATCTCGGAGGACCTGGCGCTGGTCAAGGAAGCCCTGGAGTCCGGTGGCTCCGGCAGGGTAGCGACCCATGCCGGGGCGATCGGCGGTGTCCAGTACTGGCCAGTTCCCTCAGCCGAAGAGGTGCAGGCCAGCCTGGCCGAACTCTGTCAGATGCTGGGCGATCCGGGGCGGATCCTGCCGGGTGGCTTTGTCTACATGACCGATATCCTGACCGATCCGGCGTGGATCGCCCGGATCGGTGAGATCATCGCAGCCCGGTTCCACGCAGCGGCCCCGGACGTCGTCCTGACCGTCGAGACCAAGGGTATTCCGCTGGCGCTCATGGTTGCGCGGGCCCTCGGCGTCCCCATGGTGATGGCCCGGCGGGAAGGGCGTGTCACGGAGGGCGCTGCGTTTAGCATCCACTACATTTCCGGCTCCTCCCGCCGCATCAGCACCATGACGGTGGGCCTCAGGGCGCTCAAACGTGACTCGCGGGTGCTGATTGTTGATGACTTTATGAAGGCTGGGGCGACAGCCCGCGGTATGATCGATCTGGTCACCGAGCTCGGGGCGAGCGTCGCGGGCGTAGGGATTTTTGTGGCTACGGCAGAGCCCGCCAAGAAGCGTATCGATGATTACGTCTCCCTCCTGACCCTGGTCAACGTCGACGAAGATGAGCGCTCCGTCGTGATTCGGCCAGCGCTGGATTCATAAGCATAAAAGGAGTGACACCGCTTGTCGGTGACCCTGGAGGATGTAAAAAAGGCGCGACTGGCCCTGGAAGGTCATGTGCGACCGACCCCGCTGTTCCATTCGCACAACATTAGCACTCAGCTGGGTCTGCCGGTCTATTTTAAGGCGGAAAACTTACAGCGGGCGGGCTCATTCAAGGTACGGGGCGCATTCTATAAGCTGTCTTCGCTGACGGAGGAAGAGAAGGCCCGCGGCGTCATTGCCGCATCGGCGGGCAATCATGCGCAGGGCGTGGCCCTGGCAGCGCAGACCCTGGGCATCAGCAGCACGATCTGCATGCCGGAGGGCGCCCCCATCACAAAAGTCGAGGCCACCCTGTCTTACGGCGCCAGCATTGTGATGCATGGGCAGACCTATGACGATGCGTACGAGCGGGCGCTGGAATTGCAGAAGGAACACGGCTACACCTTTATTCATGGGTTTGATGACCCCTATACCATTGCGGGGCAGGGGACGCTCGCCCTCGAGATTCTGGAAGACCTCCCTGATGTGGCAACGGTGTTTGTGCCGATCGGCGGGGGCGGCTTGATTTCGGGCGTCGCGCTGGCGCTCAAGGCGCTGAAGCCGGATGTGCGGGTGGTGGGCGTGCAAGCGGCGGGCGCCCCGGCTATCTACCTTAGCCGGCAAAAGGGCGAGCTGGTGGGCACCGACTCCGTCCGGACCATCGCCGACGGCATTGCCATCAAGCGGCCGGGTACCTTGAACTGGGCTCTGATCCAGCAGTATGTCGACGAGGTTGTGCTGGTCGATGAGGAAGAGATCGCCCAGTCGATCCTGGTGCTTTTGGAGCGGGCCAAGCTGATGGTCGAGGGCGCCGGCGCCGTGGGGCTGGCGGCCCTGCTGGGGGGCAAGGCAGCCAACGTTACAGGCCCCGTGTGCGTCGTGCTGTCCGGCGGGAATATCGACGTGAACGTCATGTCCAGGATTATCGAGCGTGGCCTCGTCAAGGGGGGGCGGTACGTGCGCCTCACCACCTTTGTGCCGGACCGCCCGGGCGGCTTGCAGCGCCTTCTGGCGACCGTTGCCGCAGCGGGTGCGAATGTGATTGAAGTGCATCACGAGCGGTGGCTGAACAAGGTGACGATCGGCGAGGTTGAAATCGACCTATCGCTGGAGACACGGGATTCCCGACATGTTGAGGAGATCCTCGCGGTTCTGCGGGGGGACGGGTACCACGTCACGGTGATC
>JAQBPS010000294.1 GCA_028287415.1 Bacillota bacterium
ACGATTCCCTCGTGGGGGCCGGACCGGCGCCGCGAATCGCGGGTAAAGATGCAAATCACATGCATAGTATGTATGCTTTGTCCCGACTCACCGGGCGGCCAGTCGCCCACCGACCCCCGCCAACCAGTTCTCCAACAAGCGGTGACCGCCAGCCGTGAACAGCGACTCCGGGTGAAACTGGACCCCCTCGACCGGCAGCGTGCGGTGGCGCAGCCCCATGAGCTCCCCGTCCGGGGCCCAGGCCGTGGCCGCCAGGCAGTCGGGCAGCGTCGCCGCATCTACCACGAGCGAATGGTACCGGCACACCTCCAGCGGCTCTGGCAGCCCCGCAAACATGCCCGCCCCGTCGTGCGTGATCCGGCTGGTCTTGCCATGCATCGGCCGCACCGCCCGCCGCACCTGGCCGCCGAACGCCTGCCCGATCGCCTGATGTCCCAGGCAGACCCCCAGGATCGGGAACGCCCCGGCGCAGAGCCGCACCGCCGCCAGCGTCACCCCGGCCTCCGCGGGCGTGCATGGCCCCGGCGAAATCACCAGGCCATCGGGCCGCATCGCCAGCAGTCCCGCCGCGGTGACCGCATCATTGCGCAGGACGACGACCTCACCCGCACCCAGCTCGCCCAGGTATTGCACCAGGTTATAGACGAACGAATCATAGTTATCCAGGACGATGATCACGGTCTCACCACCCAGCCTCCGTCCTGAAGGGACAATATCCGATAGGTTCCGTTTGCGTAGGAAAACGACGCCGCCTCCGCCAGCGGGCGCCCGAGCAGGGCGGCGGTCGCCACTTCCAGGGCCGTCCCGTGTGAAACGACCGCTAGTATCTCCTCAGGATATGCAGCGGCGAACTCGGTCAGAGCAGCGACCATCCGATCTCGCACCGCCCCGAACGACTCGCCGCCCGGGAGCGCTGCTCGCTCCGGGTCCGCCGTGACCGCATCCCACCACCGGCCGTCGTCGAGCGCCCGGAACTCAGCCCGCGTCAGGCCCGTCGCCGCACCGCAATCCACCTCGAGCAGTCGGGCGTCAAGGCGGATCGTGTGACCGGGAAATGCAAGGGCGGCCGTTGCCTGCGCCCGGCACAAGGGGCTTGCAAATACAGCTGAAAGGGGCAGCGACGGCTGCCGCTCCCCCATCGACGCGAGCCGCTCCCCCATTGACACCGCCTGTGCACGGCCGACCTCATTCAGCGGGAGATCCCGCTGCCCCAGAATGCGGCCCTGGCGGTTCCAATCGGTCTCGCCATGCCGGCAAAGGATCAGCACCGTACTCATCGCCCGCCAACCGACCCCGGGCCCCGCCCCAGGATCGCATCCGTCATGCGGCAGGTCCGCACAATCTCCCGCACATCATGGACCCGCACGATATGCGCGCCATTGGCGATCCCCAGCGCCACCGTGGCCGCCGTCCCCTCCAGCCGCTCCCCGATGGGCAGGTCGAGCACCTCGCCGATCACCCGCTTGCGGGAGGTGCCGAGGAGGATCGGCAGCCCCAGCGGCCGCAGTGCGCCCAGCTCCCGGATGATCTGCAGATTCCCCACCAGGTCCTTGCCAAAGCCGATCCCGGGGTCGAGGATCAACCGCTCCCGCTGCACGCCGGCGGCAACCGCTATGTCAATCGATTCCGCCAGCCATATGCGTATCTGCGCCATCAAGTCCGGCCCCGACTCGACTTCCGCCCAGTGCATGATGCATAGCGGCAGGCCCGTCTCAGCCGCCATCCCGGCCATTTCCGGGTCGCCGCGCAGGCCGGTCACATCATTGATGAGATCGGCCCCCTCCGCTGCGGCTGCCCGGGCCACCGCGGCCTTGCGGGTATCGAGGGAGATGGGCACGTTCATCTCGGCCCGGATCGCACGAATTGCAGGCACGACCCGGGCGATTTCATCGGCGGCGGGCACCGGCTGGAACCCCGGCCGAGTCGACTCGCCGCCAATGTCGATGATGTCAGCCCCCGCCGCCACCAGCGCCCGCGCCTGGGCCAGGGCATCCTCCGGGGCATACCACCGGCCGCCGTCGGAAAACGAATCCGGGGTCACATTCAGAATCCCCATCACATAGCTGCGTTCGCCGAGCTGCCATACCTGATCCCGGACCTGCAACTCCACCCACATCGCCACCTTTACCTGATCTCAACCCCAGCGGGCGCCGCCCTTTACCTGATCTCAAACCCCGCAGGTGCCGTCAACCCCAGCGAGTGCCATGATTGTCCGGGGCCGCCACCCAGGCCCGCAGCCCACCCGCCGCACCAAAGCGGTCCATCACGGCTGCCAGCGCCCGCTGAGCCTCCGACTCGCCGGCGATCACCCCGCAGATCGACGGCCCCCAGGACGACTGCCCGACCCCGGCGCAACCCGCATCCAGCAAGGCGGCAGCCAGTTGCTCACCAAGCGGGTGCGCATACCGCCCGCCCTGCACGGGGGCGAAGTAGTCGCCCACGATCGCCTGGAGGCTCATCAGGCCCCGACCGAAGCGCGGCAGGTCCGCCTGTTGCACGCCTGGCAGGATCTCCAGCTCAACCAGGTCTCGCGCCTCCCGGCTCGCATCAGCCCCCATGGGCGGCAACTCAGCGAACGCCGTCGCCTCCGCCTGGCCGGACAGCCCCTCCGACTCGAGCGGCGCCGCGACCACCCAGTGCCAACTCGCCGGAAAGGGTGCGACCCGGGTCGCCGTCTCGCCCGAGCGCCAGGTGGCGTGCGCGACAAATCCGCCATACAAAAATGCCTGGAGGCCGATCCGGGAGCGGGCCCCGCGTCCGACCACCGTGGCAATGGCCGCGATCGGTGCATCCACCCGCCACAGCCGGGCGAGCGCCGCCGCCGCTGCCAGGGCGATTTGCGTGCCCGACCCGAGCCCCACATGCGGCGTGATCGCCGACGCGACGACAATTTCCGCACCCGCCTGCACCCGGTACGCCTGCCGGAACAGCTCCGCCGCCTGGAGCGCCCGCTTCGACTGCGGCCCGGTGGCCGACAGCCCGCCTGCCGACAGCCCGCCTGCCGACAGCCCGCCTGCCGACAGCCCGCCTGCCGACAGCCCGCCTGCCCGTGCCACAGTCAGGCGCACGTTGGGTCGATCGATCGCCACCCCGATGCCGCCATAGCCGCCCGCCGCCAGGTTGAAGATGCCCAGGTGCAGGCGGCAGGGCGTCTGCACGTGAATCATCCCAGCGCCTCCCTGACAAACGCCATGATAAAGTCCATGCTCGCCCGCTCCGGCGCGTCGCCCGTTTTGCCGACGATTACATTCAGCCGGTCCAGGTCCGACCAGATCTGCTCAGGCGGCAAAAACCGGGTGCGGGTGGCGAGAATGGTCGCCTCCAGAATCGCATTGCGCGCCCGATTGTAGCCGAGAAACTCCCGGAACCGACCCCGGTGCACGACGGAACAGGGGATCACCGCACGCTCACGGCTGTCGTCGATTCTGACCACCTCCAACTCCATCCAGGAGCAGGCGGCCGTCAGGACGGCGCCCCGCACCCGCTCCGCCGGCACCGTCTCGGCGTGGTAATCGCTGAGGGCGCTGCGGGCGAAAATGCCGGCATCATCCACCAGATGAACGACGGCCGACGGCGTCACCTTCAGGTTACGGTAGGTGGCCGTCTCCCGGTACGGCTTGAGCGTCACCGTATCGCCCTCCGGGATCACGCCCATGGGCGCGATGTTGACCCGGCCGGCGCCGTCCATCGTGGTGACGATGCACTCCAGAATCACCCCGACCCCTCCCCTTCGCCATCTTGCAATGAATGCGTCAGCTTGACGCGCCCATGCCGCCCCTGTTCCGCCGTGGTCAGGTAGCCCCAGTGCAGCGGCTGCTCCTGGTGGTAGCGCTTGCCCAGCGTGATTGCCGTTTTCGCCTTCATCAGTTCCCGCCCCAGGTAGAAGGCGTGCGTCGCCTCGCTGACGCCCATCTCATCGAAGATCGCCTGCGGCTCCGTGCCGATGATGAACTTGCGGGCGTTAAAGACGTAGATCTGCTCCCGGTCGGCGTAGATGCGAAAGTTGGCGTCCCGGATCTGCGCCTGCAGCGCCCGCAACTCCGCTTCCTTGTATGGCGTAAAGGGTGGATCCTTCAGGGCGAGCAGCCCGTCCTCGATGTGCTTGGGCAGACGCCGGTGGCGGTGGCTGTACGCCATCAGCCTGCGGGCAATGTCCAGCTCCCGCACGGCGCCCCGCGCCCAGGAGACGACCTCAGTCGTCAGGATGTGGCGGATCCCGACCTCCTGAGCGAAG
>JAQBPS010000307.1 GCA_028287415.1 Bacillota bacterium
ACCGAAAGCGGTGCCAGGAAGTTCCTCACCTCACCATCCAGGTGAAAGCGATTCGAACAAACGAATCTCCCCGTTATCGCTGCGCGATCTTCTACCAGACTCTCACGTGGATCATTTGTGGTCGACAACAGAGAGTTATACTACACGCTCTGCACGGCCATGTCCATACCTGCAATATGGTAATCATGGCAGAGGACAAATGGCGACAGCATCTACCGCCTCTCCAGAGACAGCCCAACGTCAGGCGCATACACGAAGTAGCTATCTGAGTCTCCCGACCGGACAACCCCGGCCCTGAGGCGGAAGCCGGGCAGCATGTCCTCAAAATAATGGGCGAGCAACTGAATGCCCCAGTCCGCACCATCTAGCACCACTGGGAAATTGTCATGGTTTGGGTTTGCCGTGTGTACGTGCCAGCGAGTCCGCCCTGGCGCGAATCCGTCGGAAGTACCGCCGCAGGCCCCTGACCTTTTTCCGTGGCGCTTCCTTTCGATTCGGCGGGAGCAAGTGTTGAATCATGATGCACGTCCTTCATGAAGCTACCTCGGTGAGCCAGTGTTGAACATCACAGGCGCCCATGTCAGCCCGCCGTCAGTGGTCTTTAGCAGTTGGCTTTCCGTCACCGCCCAGCCAGTAGCAGGCGTGGTGAAGTCCAGCGTCTTGATACCCTTCAGGCTGATGTTCGGAGCGCTCGCTGTCCAGTGCTGCCCACCGTCGGCCGTTGTATAAACCTTGTCACCATCTGTGGCAACGCCCCGGTCGGCATCGATAAAGTCATAGGAAAACGAGCCGGCTGCTGAGTACTTCAGCAGCGTCGTGCCATGCCAGGTCGCACCGGCGTCCGTGCTGTGATAGAGACTAAGGCATTCCTCGGTATCACTGCACCGACCAGTAACCTGAAGCATGGCATTCTGCTGGTCAAAGAATCGCACCTGGCCGGTAGTGATGGGACGCTCCTTCAATTCTGCGGGCAGTGCCAGGGCCTGCTCGCGCCACGTGGCTCCGCCATCTTGCGTGCGATAGAGCCACAACAGCGGCACATCACGCACACGACCGGTTGCCCAGCCGTCGGACTCATTACGGAAAGTGAAGCCCGTAATCATGTAGACGCCCGGGAAATTATCTTTCACACCGTAGCGGTTTGTGGCGATTTGGGTCCAGGTAGCGCCGCCGTCCTGTGTCCGGAACAGAGTGTAGATGCCCATCGCCGTCGCGTGCGCCTCCGTGAAGCCCCAGCCATGTTGGGCATCAGAAAACGCTGCGATCTGAAACTGGCCGGCTGCCACAGTCGTACGCTGCCAGGTCTGGCCACCGTCATGGGTGTAAAAGACTGGCGTAGAACCTTTGCTATCCTTATCGACCACCGTCGGCCCAACCACCCATGCGTTCTCCTGGCCGTAGAAGTAGCCAGGCGGCACAATGCGTGAACCGGCGCCCGTAGCAATCGGCCCGAAGTCGGGTGGGTTCACGCTCGTCCAAATCCGCCCCCCGTCAGATGTACGGAACACGCCATCACCAGTAGTGGCCCAGCCGATCGCTTCGTCCACCATCTGCAATTGAGACGGCACGATGCTTTCGGTCGGAGCGCTTTGGCCAGGCTGGCCAACGGGGCTGTGCTGCACCGCCTGACTCGCCGGTGTCCTTGGTGAGGCAGACGACTGCACCGCGGGCACCTTACTCGTACAGCCTGCAATCGACATGGCCACGACGACAAGTGGAGCCAGCCACTTTTTCACGAGAGACGCTCCCTTTCTTGACAGTTGGCTATTGTTCCACGTACCTGTATGGACGTACGTGTGTATGTAGTCGTTTCAAGGTCAGCGCATACGCGGTCTAGCTGTGATTCTCAAAAAAACCGGACCCTGCCTGCGCAGAGTCCTGTTTTGCTGTTACGCCGACTACATCATCATGGTCTGGCGCTCCTCGGGAATGTGGACGAGCATGGGCTTGTCCGAGTCGATGCCGGGTACCAGGACGCCCCCATCGTGCAGAAAGCGCTGATCGCCGCCCGTAATCTCTTGCGCCGTGGCGAAGGCCAGGCGGTCGCCGGACCAGACATGCAAGAACGGCGAGACGGCGTAATTGCTCTCTTCGTACATCTGGATGGCAGCGCGGAGCAGGAAAATCCGGTCTTGGCCAAGCCCGGGTTTTTCGATGAAGAACAGCCTGGACCGGTCCGGTATCACTACATACATGTCTGCGCGGTCCACGGGCACCTGATCAACCACGTGGGGAAGCAGGATAGCAGTCGCGCTGTAATTTGGATCCGCCTCCACGGCCCAGATGTGCCATCCCCCGGCCTCCTCCCGCGGCAGTTTCCGCACCGTCACCCCGGCGTGCAGGCGGCTGGCGTTCGCAAGGGCCACGGACAACACTTCATCCGGCGACCGCCCCCACGATTCGATATGTCCTGGGCTCACATAGACCATACTTTGAGGCATGTCCGCGGCTAGATGAATGGTCAAACTGCCCCATGGCATGGCGACTGCCTCCGGATGCGGTTCACCCTTCACCACCGGGAGAAGCGCCGGCTGGATTGCCTCCCAGGAGTCGAGGTTCATCGTCAGGTAGCTGGCATAGCCCCTGAGCATGTGCGCCAGGCAGCCCTCCATCACCTCAGGCGACCAGCGGCCGCGCAGCATCCAATGCATTTTGCTGACATTCATCATGTACTCGCCCCCGCCGGGACAGCGCATCCGGACTGCATGATGGTCAACCATCTGACCGCCGAGCACGATGCCCGGCCCAACGGGCTCCACTTGCTCCGGCACCTGTTCCAGATACTTGAGCGGATGGGTGCGCAGCTGCTCCAGGACCCACTGGCGCAGCCTCTCCACCTCCGCCTGTTCCGCTCCACTGCCCCCTCCACCACGGTCTGCGGTGCTCCCTGGCCCCGTCCGCCCAAAGGTGACGCCCAGCGACCGCAGTATTCGCCCTAACATGATCAGCCCTCCAGATCAGTCCGGAAAGTGCAGGCAGAACCAAGTTCGCCATTGTTCCATATTTTTCCTCCCAGTATCCTGAACCGGTCCGGCAGGAATTCTTTCACGTGCGAAAGAAGTAAGTTTTCGATGACATGAGTCAGATGAACGAGCATGGAGGTGCACCGCCCCGCCGCCGGTCGGCTCTGCTACATGATTGCCCGCATGACCGGCGCCCGGCGAATCTTTGAACTGGGATCAGGATTTGGTTACTCCACGCTCTGGTTTGCCAGAGCCGTGGCGGAGAATGGCGGGGGCGAAGTCTACCACACAGTCTGGGACGAGGCGCTGTCCAGGGAAGCACAGGGCTATATCGAGCGGGCCGGATTGAGCCACATTGTCCGGTTTCGGGTCAGTGAAGCGACCGCCGCCTTGCGTGATCTCCCCGGCCCCTTCGATCTGATCTTCAACGACATCGACAAGCATGGCTACCCCGCATCGCTACCCCTGATCAAGGAACGGCTCCGGCAGGGCGGTGTGCTGATCGTGGACAACATGCTGTGGAGCGGTCGCATCTTCGATGCGCAGCAACAGGACCGGAATACCGAGGGCATTCGAGAGGCAACTCGGATGCTGTTCGAAGATCGCGACTGGTCCGCCTCCCTTCTCCCGGTGCGCGACGGGCTGGTACTGGCGCTTCGCCGGTAAATCCAGCCGGCACGCAAAAGGCCCAGTGGGAATATGGGTATGGCGGAGTCCGCGTCTACT
>JAQBPS010000319.1 GCA_028287415.1 Bacillota bacterium
TGGCGTTCGCAGTCGTGGAAGGTATGTAGACCGAACCGAGCAGGACCATCAGGGCAAGGAGTAGAACCTTCAGTCGTGAGCTGTTCAAACACAACACCCTTTCAAAGTAATAGCTCAATTATATCGCTGGGAGTTGCTTCCATGCTCTGGTGGATCGCAGGCTTACCTGTCGGCGTATTGCTGATCCTGGCCGGGGCGGGGGCTGTCTACCAGGCGGTGTCATCCTTTGTCCAGCTGCGGCGCTGCCAGATGCCTGGCAGGCTTGTGGAGGTGGATGGGCGTCAGGTTTATCTGGATGTTTCCGGCCAGGGGGCGGGTGCGACCGTCGTTCTGATGAGCGGCAATGTATCCCCGGCGGTGCTGTGGGCATCTACGCCCGCCTCTTCGCCAGCCGCCACCCGGACGAGGTGGTGGGGATGGTGCTGGTGGATGCCTTCGAGGAAAACATCCGGCGTGCATACGGTCCCACTATGCAGCGGCTTGACCGGCAGGCTCGTAGACTCACCGTGCCTTTTGCCTGGCTGGGCATCATGCGTATCATGTTCGGCCGGAATCCCACCATGTTGACGGGCGGCGTGCCGTGGCTGCATCGGTTCCCTGCGGCCTTGCACCCGGCCATCTTCGGGCTGATGTACCACCCGCACATGATGAGGGCGGGAAGCCAGGAGTGGGCGGTGCTCGGCGATGTGGAGGAGCAGGTGCGCAGCGCGGGGGGTCTCGGCGATCAGCCCCTTGCTGTGCTCAGTAGCGAACGGTTTGATCAGGTCGGCGGCCCGGGACTCTCGGCTGCCGAGTGGGCGGCGATTCAGCAGGCGAACGAGGACGGCCAGGCCAGGCTGATCCGCCTGTCGACACGTTGTCGGCAGCAGATCGTGGAGGGCAGCGGACATTGGATCCCCCTCGAGCAGCCCGAGGCCGTGGTTGCCGCCATTCGGCAAATCGCCCTGGAAATTGCTGCCCAAAACGGCTAGGATGAAATTCAAGGAGGATTGATGTCGCTATGCTGTACACCGAACCAGTTGTTGATGTCGTCAAGGCTGCCGCCCACAGGAATACCGCTGATGGCTCGCCGGCCCAACTGCCCGTATTCGTAGCCCGGCCCAGGCCCGAGGGCTCGATGCGGCGCCCGGCGATTCTCCTCATCCAAGAGATCTTCGGCGTCAATCCGCACATCCAGGATGTGGCCAGCCGCTATGCGGCAGCCGGCTATGTGGTTGTCGCCCCGGATCTGTTCTACCGGACGGGGGAGTGGCAGGAGTACGGCTATACGGATATGGCTGCGCCCCGGCCTGCGCTCGCGGCTTTGACGGAAGAACTGGTGCTGGGCGATATCGCTGCGGCACTGGACTACCTGGCGGAACAGCCTGACGTGGATCCCACCCGGATCGGCGTCGTCGGCTTCTGTTTCGGGGGGACCATGTCGTTCCTGACCGCGGCCACGTTCAGTGCTCGCGTGAAGGCAGCCGCTGTGTTCTACGGGGGCGGCATTGTCACCGGCAAACCCAATTCGCCGGTCGAGCGGGCCGGGGAGATTCGCTGCCCGGTCATCGCCTTCTTCGGCGGGCTGGACAAGCATATCCCTGCTGATGCGGTCGCACAGATAGATACCGCACTCGGCGAAGCGGGCGTAAATCGACAAGTATATTTGTATCCGTACGCGGACCACGGCTTCGCCTGCGATGCCCGGGCGAGCTTTAACGCACGGGCTGCCCAGGATGCGTGGCACCGGGTGCAGCGCTTCTTCAGCGCCCACCTGGGGCCGGTGCCGGACGTCGCCTGGCAGGAGCAGGGCTGATGAGCGATCCCCGCTACCCCGTCGGCAAGTTTAGCATGCCGGATCGGGTCTCTCCTGATCTGCGCCGGGAGTGGATCGCTGTGATCGCCGGGGCGCCTGGGCTCTTTCGGGACGCCGTGGCGGGGCTGAGTGATAGTCAGCTGGACACCCCTTACCGTGAGGGCGGCTGGACGGTTCGTCAGGTGGTCCATCATGTAGCTGACAGCCATATGAACTGCTACACCCGGTTCCGCCTGGCGCTGACGGAGGCGGAGCCGACGATCCGACCCTATGATGAGGCGCTGTGGGCGGAGCTGCCGGACGCCAAGGGGGCGCCGGTGGGGATGTCGCTGACGCTGCTGGATGCGCTGCACGACCGCTGGGTGCTGTTGCTGAATGCCATGGCGCCAGAGGATTGGGGCAGGCAGTTCGTGCACCCGGAATCGGGGCCGACTACGCTGGACCGTGCGCTGGGCCTGTATGCCTGGCACAGCCGGCACCATGCCGGGCACATCACGGCGCTGCGGGAGCGACTGGGCTGGTAACTGTGGCGGACCGGGGGGGAGACCCCGGTCCGTTGCCGCGTCCGCCAAAGCGGCAGCGACATGGCCCGCAGCCAGCCGGGCGGCAGGTTGGCTGGCGCCCAGTCCCGGGATGAAGATCAGCGGGCTGCCGCTGCCCGTATCGGTGTAACACAGTGTCGGAAAGCCTGCGACATAAGTGCCTCTCCCGCCTTCATATGGATGATCACAGCACCAGCCCGGGGCGCTGCAGAAATTGACAGAAGGAGATCACGGCGGCTACGTGTAACTTTCCTGAAAGATAGTTCGTCTTTCTCGCTATGAGGATGACGAGACACCACCGAGATCAGGAGTTGTTCACCGTGCCACACTGGAGCGATCGCATGCTGTTCCTGCAGGCGTGGATGCGAAACCCGCTGAAGGTCGGCAGCGTGACCCCAAGCGCCCCCGCCCTGGTCAGCCGCATGCTCGCCCCCATTGACTGGGACCACGTGCAGACGGTCGTGGAACTCGGCGCCGGCACCGGGCCTGTAACAGCCGAGATCCTGCAGCGCACCCCGCCGCACGTGCGCTTTCTCACCTTCGAGCGCGAACCCGCCTTCCGCGAGCTGTTGACCTCACGGTACCCGGACCTGCAAATCTACCCGGAGGCGCTGGAACTGTGCCGCGTCCTGGCCCTCACGGGGCGGTCCACTGCGGACGTGGTCATCTCGGGCATCCCCTTCGCGGCGCTGCCCGGCCCCGAGCAGGACCTCCTGCTGGACGAGATTAACCGCGCCCTGGCCCCCGGCGGCATGTTCATCGCCTTTCAGTACTCGCCGCAGCTCTACGGGCGGTTGAAGCGGCGGTTCGCTGACTGCCGCATCGCCGTGGTCCTGGGCAACCTGCCGCCCGCATTGGTCTACACCTGCTACACAGCGTCCGAGAGCGCAGGCTAACGCCATGGATCTACAAGGCATCCTCGCGCTCGTCGGTCAGTATGGCTACGTGGCCCTCTTCTTCTGCCTGTTCCTGGGCATCGTCGGCCTCCCCATCAACGATGAAAGCCTCGTGATGCTCGCCGGCCTGACGGCCGCCCGAGGGCTGCTATCGCCGGTGCCCGCCTTCCTCGTGACGTACGCCGGCGTGCTGTGCGGCATGAACATCGGCTTCGTGCTCGGCCGGTTCCTGGGCTCGGGCCTGTTAGATTGGCTCTGCGCCCGTTCGCCCCGCACGCAGCACCACGTGGACCGGGCGCGGGGCTGGATCGCCGGGCGCGGGCCGCTCTTCATCTGGGTGACCTACTACATCCCCGGTGTGCGGCATGTCGTGCCTTACCTGCTCGGAATCGGCAACATGCCGTACTGGCGGTTCGCGCTGATTGCTTTCAGCGGTGCGCTCGTCTGGACCAGCATCTTCTACGTGGTGGGCTACGCCGTCGGCGACAACCTCACCCAGGTGGCTGCCATGCTCCACCGCTATGGCCTGTACGCCGGGGTCGCAGCGGGGGTGATCGCGCTGGCCGTGTGGGCGGTACACCGGCGCAAAGGCGCCGGCATATCGTCATAACCGACCGCTCATCTGCGCCCGCAGTTGCCGCCCCGTTGCGAACTGGCACCCAGGATCGTCCTCTGGAATCGCCGGCCAACTGCGGGCGGAGAAGGCGGTATCGGCGGTATCGGCGGCGGCGGCGCGACGAACGGGTCAAAGTTGTAGGTGACCGTGCGCTGCGTCGCCGTCGTCCCAATGGAGAAGGCGTCGACGTTGCCGTCAAA
>JAQBPS010000343.1 GCA_028287415.1 Bacillota bacterium
CGCCGATCCGAAGGAGCTGGCCCATGATGTTATGAGGGGGCGGTAATGATGGGTCTGGTGGTAATGTTCGCCTCACTGATCCCGCTGGCGGTGCTGACGGTCCGGCGGGTGAAGGGTGCAGAGCAGAATCGTTTGAAAGCGGCATGTGCTGAGTCTTGTGCTGAATGGGCGGCAATGGCGAAGGCGCGTAGGGGCGCGTAGTCATGCTCTACGTGATCATCTTCGCCCTGCTGCTCACCCTGGCCGGCGTGGTCTACCTCAGCCACCAGGAGCGCATCACCTGGGCTGCCGAGCGGCGGGAGCTGCTGAACCGCATCCAGGCGCCCTACGCAGCGCAGATCGCGGCGGCCAACGAACTGGCGGGCGCCCCTGAGCCCCCCATCACGGACGCGGAGCGCATCCGGCACAAGGCCGAGGCGATGGGCGTGTCGGTGGATGCGCTGCGAGTGCCCGAGGCTTTCATGGGATCGAATTGGTAACGGTGAAAGAAGACATCGTCGAAGCCCTGCAAGACATCATGAGAGACCACGCCGACGAGTTGCGCCGGCTGGAGTACGGCGACATCCTCATCAAGATTCAGGACGGGCGCCCCGTGTTCATGGACATCACGGCCAAGCACAAGCTGAAGTAGGCTGACCGGACACACCGGAGGCCACCACGTAACCCCACAGCGGGGGCGTGGTGGCCTTTTTGCGTTTCCAAGGAGGTGAGAGCGTGCCCTTTGATGCAGCCGAAGCCCTGCGCCTGGTGCAGGACCGCCGAGCGATGTTCAAGCAGAAGCAACCTTTCATCTGGCAGTGGTACCTCAACCTGAACTTTTTCGTCGGGAACCAGTGGCTGACGTGGGACCCGCTGCTCAACGCGGTCATTCAGCCCCCACAGGATCCCGACAAGCCACGCGTCACCGAAAACAAGATCCAGCCGACCGTCCGCCAGGCCGTGGGCAAGGTGCTGAGGCAGCAACTCAAGCAGGTATGCCCGCCGGCCGCTCATGGTGAGGACGAGGTGGACAAGGCCAAGGTGCGAACCCAACTCCTGGGCCACCTGCGGCGCACCTGCGGCACCGACGACCTGCTGAACACCGGCATGACCTGGGCTGCTAACACCGGCAACTTCTTCGCCAGGTATATGTGGGACGAGGACGCAGGCCCGCGGAAGAACGCGAAGGGTGCCCGCATGGGCGACATCTCCGTCGTGCCCGTGTCGCCCTTCGCAATCGTGGTGCCGGATGACTACCTCACCATCGATGAGTTGCCTTGGATCATGGAAGTCACAACCCGCTCGGTGGAGTGGGTGCGTGAACACTACGGCGTCCAGGTTGAAGCAGACGGCGGTGGCAACAACTTCGAGCAGTTCGGGTCCCGGGTGCTGAACTTCACTTCCGCTGGCGCCTACTTGAGCACGCAGGGTGATGTCGGCACGAAGGACAAGGATGGCAAGCCACTGGATGGTGGGCTATGCACGTTCATCATGTCATGGGAGAAGCCCTGCTCCTCTTACCCCAAGGGGCGCTTCATCGCCGTGGCCGGCGGTAAGGTGGTGTTCCCGACTACCCAAGCGGAGGCCGACGAGGGGATTATGATCCATTCGCCGAGCGGAGAGTTGCCGTATAACCACCTGGTGTGGTTCAAGACCGGGATTCGGTTTTGGGAAATGGGTCTGGTAGAGCCGCTGGTGCCGCTCCAGCGGGAGCGCAACATGTATGCCTCTATGATCCAGGACGCCCTGCGGCACGTTGCTCGAGCGGGGTGGATCGCCCCGCGCGGCTCGGTGAAGAAGGACGAGTGGAGTGCCGAGTCGGGCGCCATCAACGAGTACACCCCCGGCATCGGCAAGCCCGAGCCGGTGACGCCCCGGGCTATCTCCGGGGAGTTCTTCCAGAAGATCGGCCTCATCGACCAGGACATGGCGGACATCGCTGGCATCCACTACCGGCCGGCGCCGGGCATGCGGGCTGCCGCCGCGTTCGCACTCCAGCAGGAGACCGACAACGCGATGGCCGAGCCCGTCGTCGCGAACGTGGACAAGTTTATGATCAGGGACGGGAAGCTCAAGCTGTGCCTGGCCAGGGCCAACTACGGCAAAGGCCGTACCATCCGGGTCGCCGGTGAGGGCCTGCGCTGGGAAGTCATGGAGTTTGATGCCGCCAAAATGGGCGACAGCGACGACGTGGAGGTGCAGGGCTCCGGTCAAATCTCCCAGGACAAGATGCAGCGTATGGACCAGGTGCTGAAGCTGCTTCAGGCCAAGGACGCCAAAGGGGAGCCGGTCATCGACGCCTACGAGGCTAGGCGTCTGCTGGACCTGGAGAACAGCGAGAACATCGACTCCCAGGTGAAGGCCGACGTGAACCGAGCCCGCTACGAGAACGACCTGATCGGCAAGGGCAACCAGGTCGCCACCAACCGCTGGGACAACCACGACATTCATCTACGCGAGCACTACACCCGTATGAAGCGGCTCGACTTCGACGAGCTCACGCCGGTGGTGCGTGATGCCTTCATTCAGCACACCATGGCGCACGAGCAGGCCAAGGCACAGGCGCCGCAGCAGGGACCGCCCGGACAGCAACAGGGCCCGCCGGGGCAGCAGGGCGTCCCGCCCGGGATGCAGCCGGCGCCGGGGCAGATGCCGGGCATGCCCCCTCAAGCCGCCCAGGTGGTGCAACAGTTGATGCCCGATGCGGCGAGCAACCCTGCCGCGGGGATGCGCGCAGGCATGACGCACGTAGCGACCGTGGTAGCGCAGGCACAGCAATAGGAGGGCTTATCATGGCGAAGATGAACCTGGCGAGACTCAAGGGGTTGCTGGGCGCCCCACAGGCGCAGCTTGATCCGATGGAGCCCGACGTTGATGACCAGGCCATGGCACAGGCCCAGCCTCCGATGCCGCCCAGGGGTAAGAAGGTGAAGCGCAAGCTGTTCGGTCCCCCGAAGCAGGGCCCGGGTGCGTATTAAGCGGCGGGCGCTCCGCAGGCGGGACGAGATCCCCCGCACGGAGGCGTTTACCGTGATGAGCCAGGCGGCAGCGAAGGGCCGCAGGGCTATCCGCAGGATCGTACTGAAACGGGGGTAACCATTGTGCATTATCAGTTATCGCTTCAGGTCTCCAATACGCAGGGCGCGACGGTGGCCCAGGCTGTGGCCGCTGCAGTCCGCAAGGCGGTCGAGGGTGCGGTCGGCGCCCGGGTCACAGACGCATTCAATCCGGTCTACA
>JAQBPS010000348.1 GCA_028287415.1 Bacillota bacterium
ATCTTTATGCATATTTATTCGCCATGTTTGATTTTGCGGATGAAAAAAGCCGGGAGCGCTGCGCGCTCCCGGCTTGCGATGAAGCGATTCATTTGTGAGTGACCAGCCGGGATCACCAGGCGAATAACCACCGGCGCCCGAGTAACCCGACAGGGCGGTACTGGTCATCTGCCGGCCCGCCCCGCTCGCCAGCCACGGAGAGCGTGAAGCCGTCTGTGCGCGCCTCGACGGAGCCGTGGCGGTCTGTCCGATATACTTGTGCGCCGACTTGCTTCAGGCGCTGCAATGTGTCCTGATGGGGGTGTCCATACCGGTTGCCTGCCCCCACCGACAGGACGGCAAAACGGGGCCGCACCGCCTGAAGAAACGGGCCGGTGGAACTGTAGCCGGAGCCGTGGTGTGCCGCTTTGAGCAGGTCGGCATTGAGCGAGACGCCCCGGGCCACCAGCTGTTCCTCCGTCTCCCCCTCGAGATCGCAGGCGAAGATCATGGCGATCTGGCGGTAGCGCAGCCGAAAGGCCACGCAGTTGGCGTTGTCGTCTGAGCGGGTGCCCGCGTAGCGCGGCGCCGGCGGGCTCAGGATCTCCAGCACCACTTCCGGCCCCAGGTTCAGCCGATCCCCGGCCACGGGCGAACCGATGCGAACACCCTGCTCGTCCGCCAGTTTCATGGCTGCGAGATACCGCTTTTCCGTCGGGTGGTCATCGCTCTTGAGGAGCGTGCCCACAGGCATCGCATGGAGGATCGCGGCGCCGCCCCCCGCGTGATCCGTGTCGGGGTGTGTGAGCACCAGGTAGTCAAGGCGCTTGATCCCCTTGTCAGCCAGCAGGGGCAGCACCACCTCCGCACCGGCGTCATAGCCGGGCCGCCCTGTCCGGGCATCCGCCGGGACGAAGCCGCCGGAATCCACAAGCATGCTCTCCCCGTTCGGCGCCTGGATCAGAATCGCATCGCCCTGCCCCACGTCCAGGAACGTCACGCTGAGCGTGTCCGGCGGCTCCGCAAGGGCGAGCCGCCAGGTGCAGCCGCCCGCGATCACCAATGCCAGCAGGGCAGCGACGGACCTGCGGGTGGCCCCGTGGCCCTCCGCCCACCATGCCCGCACCCGGCCCGCATTCGCCAGCAGAGATTCGCGCACCACGGGCACCGCGACACAGGCAAGCACAGCGTACCAGGCCACCATCCACCCCGCCGGCAGCCGCCCCACTGCCACGTAGGCGAACGGCACGGAGGCCGTCGCTTTGACGAGGAACACCAGCGCCCACAGCCCCACGCGGACCAGCAGGTTGAAAACCCGGGCAGCGGGCACTAGCAAAAGCCCCACCAATGCCGACACTGAGCCGAGCTGCACGACCGGCTCCAGGAAGGCCAGGACCAACAGGTTTGCGACCGGGGCGATGGCAGAGAAGGCCCCGAAGGTGTGGAGGCTGATCGGCTCGACCATGATCTGCGCCGCGAACGTGACCGAGAGCCCGGCTGCGAGCCAGCTCCCGGCCTTCTCGCCGGCGAATGCCTGAAAGTGCGGCGTCAGCCAGCCCTCGATCGGCCTGGCGAACAGCAAAATTCCCAGGGTAGCGAGCACAGAAAGCTGAAAGCCAACATCGAACAGCGTTACGGGATTCACCAGCAGCAGCATGGCCACCGCAGCACCGAGCGTATTGACCGCATTCTTCTCCCGGCGCAGCACTGCCCCCAGGAGCATGAGCACGGCCATCAGTCCGGCCCGCACAACCGAGGGGCTGGCGCCCGTCAGGAAAATGAAGAAGATCACCAGCGGAATTGCCACCGCCGCAGCGATGCGCCGGTGCATGCCCACCCGCCGCAGCAGGAGCAGCACAGGCATGATCACCATGGCCACGTTGCCGCCGGAGACCGCCAGCAAGTGAAAGACGCCGCTGGCCCGGAAGGCCTCACGGATGTCCTCGGGCAGTTCACTGCGGCTGCCGAACAGCAAGCCGGCCATCAGGGAGGCGTCGCGCTGGGGGAGCGTGGCCCGAAGCACACCTTCCAGCCGGACCCGCACCGCCACGGCTGCCCTGCGGACCGGGTTGAGCGCGCCGGGTCCCATCCGGCGGGCGTCGTTGCTGTCGAGCGTGAAATAGACACCCTGGCGGGCCAGGTAAGCGGCGCGGTCGAAGCCCCCGGGCGTGCGGGCGCCGGCCGGCGCCTTGAGTGTTCCGGTCACGGCCACCCGCTCTCCGTACCCGGGCGCCACGGCCCCCCACTGGGTCACGTAGAGCAGACCGCGGGCGGGGTGGCCGTCGACCTGCTCTACGGCCAGGATATAGCCGACACCCCTCGGCTGGCGCAGCTCCGGCTCCGCACTCACCGTGCCGACGATCGCGGCCTTCCGGCCCTCCCAGGCGGCCAGATCACCCCGGCCGGCGGTCTGGGCGTAGGCGTACCGGAACGCCCCGAGCGCCCCCAGGCAGGCCAGCAGCGCCAGCGCAGCGCGGCGCCGGGCCATGGCCGCCCAGAGTCCGCACATAACAACGGCGGCCAACGCCAGCGCGGGATGTGGCCGCAGCCAGGCGGCTACAGCGATTCCCACGGTGAGCGCGGCCGCCATCCAGAGCGCTGGGCGCATAAAGCGGGGCTTCCCTTCTCCCGCGTGTGAGCAAGGCGGGCTGCTATTACATACGGTGCGAAGGCTTGCGAAGTTCGGTACCCTTCCGGTGACAGGACGCGACCGCCATCATTGCAGGAAGGTGATTTGCCACACAATCTGATCCGCGGAATCACCAAACCAGCCGACAAGCAACTTGTCACCGGGCTTGATTGTCCGAAGCTTGTCGGTCCCACGGAGGCTATAGGGCGCTATCCGAAGCGTCTGTTTGGTCAATTG
Source organism: Bacillota bacterium (assembly GCA_028287415.1). Taxonomy (GTDB): domain Bacteria; phylum Bacillota; class Sulfobacillia; order Symbiobacteriales; family Symbiobacteriaceae; genus RYN-353. Next base: position 2,846 of record JAQBPS010000348.1, read on the forward strand.
ATGTTGCCAGGTCACCGGATTAGCGTCATCTCCATCATAAACTGCCAAATCAATTGCCTGTTCACTGACGCCAATCACACTGCCGTGAATGAACGTGAACTAGGGGACATGGCCAAGCCCTCCGGATGCCGGTACCATGGGCACAGGCCGGAACGCCA
>JAQBPS010000421.1 GCA_028287415.1 Bacillota bacterium
GGTTCTTGACCCGGTGGCTCACCTGCCACTTCCAGTCATTCCACTGCTCGTCGGTCGCATCTTTATAGAGCGGAATCTCGCGCCGGTTCCGGGGTTCTTTAAGCATGGGATCTACCCCCCACGTACACTTCTTCGAACAGGCTGCGGAGCTGCGGACTTTCGCGCAGGAGCTGGAGCGCCAGATCGGCATGGCCGGGGTAGTACCCGTTGCCGATCAGCATGTCGACATGGCTGCCGACGCCTTCGGCCCCCAGGGCTGCCGCTGTGAACGACGTGGCCATGCTGAACAGATAGACCATGCCGTCCGGCTTCGTTGCCAGCACTGCCGAAAGTTCGGCACCTGGCACATTCACGCAGGAGAGGGTCAGGTCGGCCTTCGCACCCACGGCCTGCATGACGCCGAGGGCGTCACGGGCGTCGCCCTGGATGATCTCGTCGGCGGCGCCGAGGCGCCGGGCCCGTGCGAGGCTCTCCGGGCTGTAGTCGAAGGCGATCACCCGTTTTGCGCCGGCGCGCTTGGCCACGTAGCTGCAGAGAAGGCCGCTCTTGCCGCCGCCGCCCAGGATCAGCACGGTGGCACCGGGTTTCGTCAGCCGGTGCGTCTGGGCGGGGGCGCCACACACGTCAAGCACGGCGAGGGCGAGCGTGTCGGGAATGTCGGCGGGCAGCCGGGCGTAAATGCCGGTTTCGAAGAGAATCGCCGTGCCGGTGACGGCGACCTGATCGGTCTCGGGGTGGATGGCGTGCACCGCGGTGATCTTGAGGGGTGTCTGGCTGAGGCTCACCAGGGTGGCAATGCGATCGCCGGGCTTCAGGTCGGTCTTGAGGGCCGGGCCGACGCTGCGGACGGTGCCGATCAGCATGCCGCCGGAGCCGGTGACCGGGTTGTGCAGCTTGCCTCTTTGCGTGATGATCGCCAGGATGGCTTGGATGATGCGGTCCGGGTGGCCGCCGGCGCTCTCACTGATCTGATGAAAGCTGGCGGAGTCCACGTTGAGCGTTTCCACATCAACCAGAATTTCGTTGTCATAGGGGGCGGTCTCGGTATCGAGCCGCCAGGCCGGCTGCGGGAGCGCTCCCCGGGGCTCAAGGACCCGGTGCGTCCCGTACGGGCAGCCAGAAGCCATGCGCACACCTCCGTTCGTACACTTGACAGATACTTGCAAGAGGTGTGCCAACTAGGTATGAGGCCTTTGCGGGCTATATCCGCCGAATTTTCGGCAGGCTACGGCGCATCATTGGCAGCAGGTATGCGGTCTGCCGAACTTTGGGCAGTGCTGGCGCCCCAGCTTGGCGACCGAACCCAGGCCCGCCATTCTGCGTACTAGCTAGGGCCCGCCTTTTCGCTCGGAGGTTATCGGTTCAATATTTATACTGTTCGTGCAGGCTTTCAGGCCGCTCCCCCCGAATGCTAGCTCACGTGCTGTCGTGCGGAGGGAATAGCTGGATGGAGGAATTTGTCAAGGAGATCGTGCCACGGCTGCCCTTATGGGTGCTTACGGTCGTTGCCGCAGCCTACGTGGCGGTCTTCATATACAAGGGGTGCACGTCGGACGACATGGAGTTCCTCTGGGGGCTGGCCAAGTTCCGGCGGGACCAGCCCGTGCGGGAGCTGCTCAGGAAGTCCGAGGAAGACGTCGCCATTCTCAGTGGGCTCGTTCCGTTCATCAGCATGCTGCACGCCGAGTTGGCGGACCTCTTCGCCGAGGCCAACGGCTACCACCGCGCCGGTATCCTGTTCCCGGAGACCGTACATGGTGAACAACAACTCGGGCTTGCGTGGACGCTCTCTCACTCCACCAGTGCCCGCAAGCGCCTGAAGTTTGGTTTAAACACCATTCCTGGCAGGGCCTACACGTCCGGAGAACATTACTACTGCCGTGATACTACCCAGGACCCAAACTTCCAGCCGAATCCCTATAGCACTCATTCTTTCAGGTCGATTCTCTGTATCCCGATCAAGGCGTACGGCAGCGTGCAGGGTGTCTTGCAGATCGATGCCGTGAAGCCCAACGCATTCACAATCGACGATATCCAAACATTACATGCATTTGCCAGGTATATCGCCGTTTTACGGCAGGCCCAAGCTCTGCTAAACTGTGATCTAGAGGAGGTGGCTCCCGGTGAAGACGCTCATGGAAACCGAGATTGAGCAGGCCACACAGGAGTTCCACAACGGGCGCATCAGTGTGGAGGAGTTCGTCAACCAGGTGATGTCAGCCGGACGTGAAGAGTCTGAGCGCCACCACCTCCTGAAACAGCTGCGGCAGGTACTTGGCGACAGCCGGCAGTCCGCTCGGACCCCTGCGAAATAAGCGTACGCATACAAAACCCCCCGGCATGGCCATCATGGTCATGCCGGGGGGTTAAGCTGTATACCGCTCACTGCCGCGCGTCCCAGTCCTCCCGCAGGAGGCCCATCATCACCTGGTCGCGGTACCCGTTCACCGTCCACATCGCTTTCCGGCGGACCCCTTCAGCCACAAAGCCGCACTTCTCATAGCTGCGGATCGCCCGCTGATTCTCAGAGAAGGTGTCGAGGTCAATCCGGTGCAGGTTGTACCGCGTGAACAGGAACCGCACGAACAGCTTGATTACGGCCGTGCCGTACCCCTTGCCCCAGTACTGCCGATCGCCGATCAGCATGCCGAGCGTCGCCCGCCGGCTGATGCGGTCCAGCCCCCGGAAGGAGATCGTGCCAATCACGACCGGCCCGGACTCCGCCTCGGCCTCGATGATAAAAGTCCGGTTGGCGTCCGTCGCCTTCTGCGTCCGGAGCTGCTCCTCGATCTGCCCCCGGCTTTGCATCGCATCACCGTAGCCGCCCGAAGCCCAGTACATCACTTCGTCGTCCATACGGAAGCGGTACAGCGCATCAACATCGCGCATCTCAGCGGGGCGAAATGTGACCATGCTGCCCAGCACTCCCTACTCCTGCCTGCGCAGCAGGTCGAAAATCTGTCCGCGGTGATGCGCCTCATGTTCGATCAGGTGATAGACCACCCATTCGGGTGTCACCGTATACTCGGGCAGCACACGGGGGCGGCGCCAATCCGACACGCTCATCCCACGGAATGGGCCGAGGAATGCCTGCCGCACCGCATCCAGGCGCCGGATGTGCTCCGCCGCGCTCACCCCGGGCACCGGCGTGAGTC
>JAQBPS010000428.1 GCA_028287415.1 Bacillota bacterium
GCGGAGCACCCGGCTGCGGGCGAGGTGGCCGAGGGGCTCACCGTACCCGCCGGCACGCCCGTCATTTACCTGAAGCGGCTGCGACTGGCCGGCGGTGAGCCGCTGGCGCTTCAGTGGAGCTACCTCCCCGCTTCGCTGTTCCCGGGGCTTCTGGCCGCCGATCTCAGCGGCCGCTCCCTTTACGAGTACCTCCAGGTCCACTACGGGGTCTCGATCATGGCAGGCCGCAAAATGGTTGAGGGGGTGGTGGCCGACCGCCGGATCGCCCAGGCCCTGCATGTTCCGGAGGGAGCGCCCATGCTCCGCCTCTCCGGGACCAACCTGGACCAGTCCGGCGAGCCCGTTGAGTATGGGGTGACACTCTACCGGGCCGACAAGTACAAGTTCTACGTCGACTTCTGATCCCGCAAATCAGCTGATCACAAGGGGGATTCAGCCATGTCCGTCCGCCGTTTCGCCGCCACAGGACTCGTCGCCGTCGTTGCCGCAGGGCTCCTCGCCGGCTGCGGTACGAAACAGGACTCAAACGCCGGCACGCCCGGCCAGCAACCATCCGGCCAGCAGCCGCAAAAGGTGACCCTCACCTACTGGACGCATACGCACCCGCCCATGGTCGATCTGAACAAGCAGCTGATCGCGGAATACCAGAAGCAGCACACCAACGTGACCATCGACTACCAGATCATCCCCAACAACGACTTCGGCACGAAGATGCTCACTTCCATGTCCACCGGCACCGGGCCGGACGTCATGAACATGGACGACTCCGCGCTGCGCGCCAGCTACATGCCGAAGGGGATGCTCGCCGAAGTCGACCCTGCGGCTCTCGGATACAAGAGCCTAGATGACCTGAAGAGCGCTTACGTACCGGGTGCGTTCGAGGGCGCCATCGGCAAGGATGGGAAGATCTACGGCATCCCCAGCGAGTTCAACGTGACCGCCTTCATCATCAACACGGATGCGTTCAAAGAGGCCAACCTGGACCCGAACCAGCCCCCGAAGACCTGGGAGCAGGTCGCCGCAATGGGCCAGAAGCTGACCACCAAGGACCGCCGCGGCTTCGACCTCCTCTACCTCCACGCCGGCTGGTACAACAACCAGCTCGGCACCCTCCTGCTCCAGACCGGTGCGAACTTCCACACCCCGGACGGCAAGTCCGCGCTGGACAAGCCCGAGTCCGTGAAGGCGCTCCAGATCTGGTCCGACATGATTTACAAGGCGAAGGTGGCCAACCCGAAGGTCGCCTCACGCGAGGCAACGCAGCCGTACGTCGACTTTGCCAACGGCAAGGTGGCAATGACGATGATGAACCCGTGGGGGCTCGCTTCCTTCAAGGGCACGCCGATCGAGGGCAAGTACAAGGTGGTGCCGATGCCGCAGGTTGACCCGGCCAAGCCCGTGAACCCGTTCTACGCCTACTACTGGGCCGTGAACGGCCAGAGCAAGGTGAAGAGCGAGGCCTTCAAGTTCATCGCCTACATGTCGTCGCAGGGCGGGCGCTGGCTGAAGGACGTGAACTTCATCCAGCCGAAGACCGGCTGGGAGAAGCAGAGCGAGGCAAAAGACGTCCCGTTCTTCGACGTGTGGGCGGCGGAGATGCTGCACGGCAAGTTTATGCAGTCGACCAGCCCCGAGGAGAAGGACATCATCAAGGCCGCCATCGAGCGGGCGGTGCTGAACGGAGAGGATCCGACCAAGTCCTTCACCCAGGCGAAGGGTGAGGTGGACAAGACCATGCAGTAGCGTCGCGGCGGGGCAAGCGCTCGCCCCCCGCCCCCTCCCCGAAACGAGGTGAACCCGCATGCAAGCCCGCTCCCGGTCGCCGCTCCGCTCGGCAGGCTGGTGGGGCTTCGCCTTTGCGATGCCGGCCATCCTGCTCTTCCTGGCCTTCAGCCTCTGGCCCATCCTGAATACCTTTTATCTGAGCCTCTTCAAATACGACCTGCTCACGCCCAAGGAGTGGGTCGGCGTGCGCAACTTTGCCCGCCTGCCCGCTGACCAGGTCTTCCTGCGATCGCTGAAGGCCACGGCGGTCTATGTCCTCGGAACCTACATCCCCGTCTGGGGCATCTCCCTCGCGCTGGCGATGGCCCTGAACGCGAAGATCAAGCTGCGGGGCCTGCTCCGCACCCTCTATTTCATCCCGCCGATGATGTCCATGGTCGTGGTCTCCGTGATCTGGAAGCTGATGTTCCACCACGACGGCCTGCTCAACACCATGCTGATGCAGCCGCTGCTCGGCCATCCGGTCGACTGGCTGACCGACGAGCGCTGGGCCCCGGTCGCCATCATCCTGATGTCGATCTGGAAGGAGACCGGCTTCTACATGGTCGTCTTCCTGGCGGGGCTCCAGAGCATCTCGTCACAGCTTTACGAGGCGGCCCGCATTGACGGCGCCGGCGGCTGGGCGCTCTTCCGGCACATCACCCTGCCAATGCTCAAGCCCACCTTTGCCTTCGTCACCATCATCTCGCTGATTCAGGGCCTCCAGGCCTTTATTCCGCAGTGGGTGATGGCGGACGGCGGCCCCAACGGGGCGACGACCAGCATCGCCCTCCTCATCTACCGGATGGCCTTCGTCTGGCTGAAGATGGGGCCGGCGGCAGCCGTGGCGGTCATTCTCTTCGTGCTCGTGGGCGCCGTCACGCTGATCCAGTGGCGGCTCCAGCGGGCCGCCAGTTAGGAGGGAGCGCATGCGCAATCAGATCCGGGAGCGAATCGGGCTGCTGCTCCTCTACCTGGTGCTGATCGCGGGCGCGGTGATCGTGATCACGCCGCTGCTCTATGCGTTCGCTACCTCGCTCAAAACCAGTGCTGAAGTCTTCGCGGTGCCGGTGCGCTGGCTGCCTACGGTAGCGCACTTCGACAATTACCCCGCGGCGCTGAAGCAGGGCCCGTTCGGGCGCTACTTCTTCAACAGCCTCTTTGTGGCGACGGGCGTGACGCTGCTCAACCTGCTCACTTGCAGCCTGGCAGGATACAGCTTCGCGAAGCACCGCTACCACGGGCGGGACATCCTCTTCGGCTTTGTGCTGGCAACGATGATGGTGCCGATCGCCTCCATGGTGATCCCGCTCTTCCTGGTGGTCAAGGCGGCCGGGTGGCTCAACTCTTACTGGGGATTGATCATTCCCGCCGGCACCAGCGCCCTGGGCATTTTTCTGATGCGGCAGAACATCCTCGCGATTCCGGACGACCTGATCGCCGCCGCCCGCATTGACGGCTGCGGCGAACTCGCGATCTACTGGCGGATCGTCCTGCCGCTGATCGGCCCCGCGCTCAGCTCCCTGGCGATCTTCATCTTCATGTGGAACTGGGACAGCTTCCTCTGGCCGATGGTAGTGGCGACGCGGGACCAGTACTGGACCTTGCCGATCGGCATCGCCGGGTTCGAGAGCAGCTACGGCACCAACTACCCGCAGATGATGGCCGTGGCCAACATGGCCATGGCGCCCGTGCTCGTGGTCTTCTTCATTCTCCAGCGAAACTTCATCGAGGCGATGGCGCTCTCGGGCATCAAGGAGTGATACGCTTTGGCTTTTCAAGAACTGATCGGGAAGCTGCGGCAGCAATTGATCGTCTCATGCCAGGCCCGTGCGGATAACCCCCTGCATGGTCCCGTCCACATGTCGGCCATGGCGGCCACCGCCGCGCAGGCAGGCGCCGCAGGGATTCGGGCGAATGGTGTGGCTGATATTGCTGCGATTCGGCGACGGGTGACACTGCCGATCATCGGCATCGACAAGCAGCGGGACCCGGAAAGCGGGGCGATCATCATCACACCCGATTTTGCGTCGGCCCGACGGATCGTCGAGGCGGGTGCTAACATTGTCGCTCTCT
>JAQBPS010000452.1 GCA_028287415.1 Bacillota bacterium
GCCGTCCGAGCCGCTGCCGTTGAACCATCCTGACCGCCGCGCCGACGCCGAGGAACTCGCCCGCCGTATCGACCCCGAGGGGGCACTGCGCCGCATCGAGGCGATCCTGGCCTGCCGCCTGGCCATCTAGCAGAACGTGAAGCCGCTGATCGCGCTGGAGGCCCTCACGGTGGCTCTGCGCCTACCGGCCTGAGCGCCCTGGGCCTGCGCGGAACGGGCCGGAGGGTGTCGTAGGCTGTCGGGGCACGTCGCCGCCTTAGCTCAGTCGGTAGAGCATCTCACTCGTAATGAGAAGGTCGTCGGTTCGATTCCGACAGGCGGCTCTCCTCCCACCAGCGGGTTCGTCCACCAGGACGGGCCCGCTGAGTCGTTTCCGGACTCTTAGCCCCACAACCCCCCACTATCGCTGCCATCGCCGCCGTTCGTTGTTGGCCGCGATGGTCATGACCCGACGATCTACAGCGGCTCTCGTCTAGCCCCCGACCTGCAGGGTTAGCCGCGATGGGCAGTCGGCTGGGGCCATGAATGCCCGTTCGGCGCTGTCGCGGGACCGCCCGTGAGGGGTCGCTGCGGTCTTCTCTGCTCATGCCTACTTCCGTAGCGCCCCCGAGCGGCGCTCCGATCCATGTCCAGGCCCTCGGTCAGCACCTTCCAGTCCTCATGGACGTGCCCCCCGCTGGGGCCTTGGGCCAGTTGTCGCGTTGGGCCTCCTACCGGGCTGCCGAGGACGGCACGATGCCGACCATCCGGGTGGGCCACCGGTTGCGCGTGCCGACGGCCAAGTGGCTTGACGTGCTCGGCTTGACCTACACCGTCCAGATGCCCCCGGCGTCGGCGTGACTCCGCGCGGCGTCATCGAGGACGAGGAAGCCACCGCGCGCCGCGAGTACGAGGCACTACTGGCGGCCTCGCCGATGATCCAGGTGCCGTCGGTCACCGACCCGCAGAGCCTGCGCGCTGCGATCCGCTACGCCGATAGCCACCCGGAGGCTCGTGGCTTCGCCGTCAAGGGCGCCGTCCGGCTGGACCTCATCGACCTCTTGCCTCAGTGGCCCGAGGTCGGCCAGACGATCGTCCACGTCAACGGGCTGGCGGCCCGCATCACTGCCGCCGGGGCGCTGGTCGCCGCCGCCACCGGCCAGCCGCTCGGGAACACCTCACAGCAGCCCCCGTTGGCTCCCCAGCGGGCCTCCGACGCCCCGGAGGTCGCCCGGCTGCTGCCGCGCATCGCCGACCTGCCCAGCCTGCGCCGGGCGGTGACGGTGGCCGACCAGCATCCTGAGTTCCGGGCCTTCGTAGCCAAGGCCTGCGCTCAGGCCGACCGGTTGCGCTGGCTGCCCGAGTGGCCGGAGCTGGACCGCGTCGTCATCTCGATCGACGGCGCCGACTACCGGATCAGGGGCAGCCGCCTGGAGCCGGTCCGGCGGCTGCGCCCGGTTCGGGATCCCGAGGACTTTGGCCTCTCCGGTGGTACCCGCAACGGCTTCCAGAAGCCCGGTCCCCGCCCGAGGAACGGCGGGCGGACGGCGTGAGCGTCCCAACGCCGAGCCTCATGGCCGGGTCTCGGCCGTGGCCCCTGACCTACTGGCGCGGCTCCCGTCGCCGCCAGGTCGCGCGTTTGCGCGCGGCGCGCGACGAGTACCCGGCCCGCAGCCGGGATTGGCACCGGCTCAACGGGTTGCTGGTCTTCGCCGAGCGCAAGCTGGCCGAGCTGGAGGACCGGTGAACGCCATGACCCGGCTGAGCCATGCCCAGGTCCGAGAGCTGGAGCGGCGGGTGGCTGACCTTCCGGTGGCTGAGGCCGACCTGATCATCGACCGGGCCTTCTATGCCTCCGGCATCGCCTGGCTGCGCCGCAATGGCTGGCTGCCGGTTGACACGGCCGAGTGCGAGCAGGAGCTGGCCTCGTGAGCCACGGCCGCCGCGTCAACCGCCAGGAGAACAATCAGTTGCGCCCGCTGAGCCGCCGGGAGCGGGAGCACCTGAAGGCCCACCTGGCGTCGATGCCCGCGTATCGGGCCGAGGCATTCCGGGCTCTGCAGGACCATCCCCGGGGCCGGGCCCGGCTGCGGGACGCCGGGTACTGCTCCCGGACGCGTGGCGCCCCGCTGACGGCCCAGGAGCGCACCCGAGCGGAGCAGCAACTGGGCGGGCGCGGAGTGCTGGCCGGGGTGGAGGTGGACCTCACGGCTCTGGTGCGGCGCATGGCGTCGAGTCCCAGCGGCCGGGAGGCGCTGCGTCGCCGGATGACCCCATGAACGGCAATGGGGCGCCCTCCGTGAGGAGAACGCCCCACCATCTGCCTAACACCCCTCTGACCAGGCCTGGCAACGGCCAGCCTTTCAGGGATTCGGACCGCCCCGCAACACAATGTGGACAACTCGGAGGACCTAGCGATGACTAATTGCCCGCCGGTTGAGCCGAATCCCCGTTATGGGGGCAAGGATTGTGTCGCGGCCTTTCTGGAGGACCTGAAAGGACCGCCACTGTGGAGCTGCGAGCACCTGGACGAGTTCCCGCACCTGCTCGGCGCCCGAGAGATGTGCAGACCCGAAGCGGTGGTGTGCTTCGCCTGCGCTGCCCTGGACCTGGCCGATATCGCCTTCTCGTGCCACTGCTGCGGGATCCAGGAGCCGACTACGACGGTCCTGCTGGCGGTGTCAACCACCGGCGTGCGGTGCTCGGCCAGCCTCTGTGCCGTCTGCGCATCGTTGTTGCCGCCCGACACCGGAATGTCAGGACGGAATGACGTGATGCCCGCATCCGAGTGACACAAGGCCGGAGCGGAACGTTCCGGGCTCTTGTTGACAAGACTTGCCATTTTCCGACGTGTAGACCTAATCCCGGCGCTCCCATGACGCAGAGCGCCCCGGCGCAGCGGGAACTGCCCGGGGCGGTGGAGCGGCCGTTTCCGCCTCGAATAGAAGGACCCCTCAATGCCCGAGAATAGCCGAAGGCGCGGCTGCTCTACCGCCCTCACTCTCCGCATCTGCGTCGTTGCGGCTGGCATCTGATGGGCAAGGTGCAGGCGATGAAGGACGCCGAGTTGGCGGCAGACTTCCATCAGGTAGCCCGGGTGTCCCTGTGGCACGGGAACGTCGGCTCGGTCACCAAGGTCGACGGTTTCACAATCATGGAGGCGCTACGGCGTGCGCGCGACGACCTGACCGCCGCCGCGAAGCAGGCTTCCGCCAGCGGCCTTTACGCCGACGCAGACCGGGTTCTAGACGCCGTTCT
>JAQBPS010000465.1 GCA_028287415.1 Bacillota bacterium
TCGCCTGTGGACGCGCAAGGAAGCGGTGATGAAGGCGACGGGAAAGGGCTTTTCCCTGCCCCCTAAATCGTTTACCGTGCCGTTCGCCGGCGGGCATGCACGGGATGGCGTGTACGACTTCCACACATACGAGCTGGGTCCGGACTACCTTTGCAGCCTGGCCTATGCGCAATCAGCGCCTGGTCAGGCAGGCAGCGTCCGCACGCCGCCGCCGTCGCACGTAGATTTCTGGGACCTCTTTGCCGGCTCGCACCAAACCCCGGAGAAAGAGGGCGACGCACGCCATGCAGGCATATCTGTTTCCGGGCCAGGGAGCGCAGTTCAAGGGCATGGGCGGCACGTTGTTTGATCAGTTTCCCGACCTGACCGCCCAGGCCGACCAGGTGCTGGGGTACTCAATCAAGGCGTGCTGCCTGGAGGATCCGGGCAGTCAGCTTGATCAGACGCAGATCACCCAGCCGGCGCTCTATGTGGTCAATGCGCTTAGCTACCTGAAGAAGGTGGAGGAGACAGGTGAGCGGCCGGACTATGTGGCCGGGCACAGCCTGGGCGAATACAATGCGCTCTTCGCCGCAGGCGCGTTCGACTTCGCGACCGGCCTGAAGCTGGTGAAAAAGCGTGGCGAGCTGATGAGTCGCGCGATGGGCGGTGGCATGGCCGCCGTCGTCGGCATGGCGGTCGAGCGCATCGCCGCGATCCTCGAAGAACACGACCTGACCGGTATCGATATTGCCAACTACAACGCCCCCATGCAAACCGTGATCGCTGGGTTGCAGGCCGACGTGGGGCGGGCAGTCGCCGTGCTCCAGGCGGCGAAGGCGACCATGGTGATCCCGTTGAACGTGAGCGGGGCCTTTCACTCTCGCTACATGGCGGCCGCCCGGGCAGACTTTGCGGAGTTCATTGAGGGTTTCACCTTCGGTGACCTTGTGATGCCCGTCATCGCCAATGTCACGGCCCTGCCCTATCGCCAGTCGGAGGTCAAAGCCAACCTCGTTCGCCAGATTATCAGCTCTGTGCGCTGGTGCGACAGCATCCGCTACTTGATGGGCCTCGGGGAGATCAGCATCAAGGAAGTCGGCCCGGGTCGGATTCTGACAGGGCTGCTGCGTGCCAACCAGATGAAAGGGGAGCGGTCTTATGGCCAACATTGAAAATATCGCTGAACTGTCCCCTGCCCAACAGGGGATTCTCTTCCACAGCCTGTACACCCCGGAGTCCGGGGTCTACCTGATCCAGACGCATACCAAGTTGCAGGGCCGCCTGGATGCGGGTGCGTTCGCGCACGCATGGAATCGGGTGGTCGAGCGGCATCCCATCTTGCGGACGTTCTTCATGTGGGAAGGGACCGAAAAGCCCGTGCAGGTGGTGCTGCACGATGCTGTCCCGGCAATCACGATGGTGGATATCCGTGACCTGAATCCTGACGAACAGGCCGACAGGGTGTCAGTCTTTCTCGCCGATGACCGCAAGCGTGGCTTCGACCTGTCCGAGGCGCCCTTGATGCGCCTTGCGCTGATCCGGACGGGCGACGACACCTGGGAGTTTGTCTGGACCGCGCACCACCTGATCGTGGACGGCTGGTCCACCCACCTGATCCTGAAGGAAGCGTTTCTGCTCCACGAAGCGTATTGTCGCGGACAGGAGCCCCAGCTGGCGTACAGCCGGCCATTCAGCGACTACATCGCCTGGCTCCAGAAGCAGGACATGAGCCGGGCGGAAGCCTACTGGAAACGGACACTTGCGGGGTGGACCGCACCGACACCGCTGATGGCGAACGGGTTCGCGCCGGTCGGCCGTGCTGAGGCAGCGGCCGGCTCCGGCGAGGAGCATGCGGTGCTGCCTGCTGAAGTGATGGCGAGCCTGACGGCGATGGCGCGGGAGCACCATCTCACCGTGAATACCCTGGTGCAGGGTGCGTGGGCATTGCTGCTGCACCGGTATAGCGGCGCAGCCGAAGTGCTCTTTGGGACGACGCTCTCAGGCCGGCCGGTGGACCTGCCGGGAGCGGAGGCCATTGTCGGCATGTTCATCAACACGCTGCCCATCAAAGTACCCGTGCCGCCCCGGGAGACCGTCACCGCCTGGCTCTCTGATGTGCAGGCGCGGCACGCCGAGCTGCGCGAGTATGAGTATACGCCGCTGGTGGACGTGCAGGGCTGGAGCGAGATTCCCAGGGGCACGGGCATGTTCGACAGCCTGCTCATTTTCGAGAACTACCCCACGGAGGTTGCCGACCGGGCCCGGGAGGCCGGCCTTCAGGTCGGCCAGGCGCAGGCGGTCGAGTGGACGAACTACGCCCTGACGATCTTCGCTACGCCTGGCGTCGATCTGCGGATCAAGGTGATGTATGACCGCTCCCTGATTGATCAGGACAGCGCAAGCCGGCTGGTGCGGCACTTCCGGACCCTGCTCGCGGCGATTGCCGCGAATCCGGAGCAGCGGCTGTCCGAGCTGCCCATGCTGACGGAGGGCGAGGAACGGCAGCAGTTGGTGTCGTGGAACGAGACCGTGATGGCCTGGCCGGATGAGGCGTGCGTCCACGAACTGGTCGCGGCGCAGGCCGCACGGACGCCAGACCGGGTGGCCGTGGTCTGTGAAGGCGAAGCGCTCACCTTCGATCAGCTGAACCGCCGCGCCAACCAGGTGGCCCACTATCTGCGGAAGCAGGGGGTCGGGCCCGAGGTGATGGTGGGGATCTGTACAGAGCGGTCGCTGGCGATGCTGGTGGGGCAGCTGGGGATCCTCAAAGCCGGTGGTGCGTATGTGCCGCTGGACCCGGCCTACCCGCAGGAACGGCTGGCCTTCATGATGGCGGACGCCGGCATGCCGGTGCTGCTGACGCAGCAGCGGCTGGTGGCAGGGTTGCCCGCGCACGGGGCGCAGGTGGTCTGCCTGGATAGCGACTGGGCTGAGATCGCCCGGGAGTCTGAGGCGAATCCGGACAGTGGTGTGGGTGCCGGGAACCTGGCCTACGTGATCTACACTTCGGGCTCAACCGGCAAGCCGAAGGGCGTGCAGCTGGAGCACCGCAGCGTCGTCAACTTCCTGACGGCGATGCGGCGGGAGCCGGGGTTGACCGAAGCGGACGTCCTGGTGGCGGTCACGCCGATTTCGTTTGACATCGCGGTCCTGGAGCAGTTCCTGCCGCTGACGGTGGGCGCCCGCGTGGTGATCGCG
>JAQBPS010000499.1 GCA_028287415.1 Bacillota bacterium
CTGCCCGGGGCGTTGGATGTGATGTTGCCTGGGGAATGAAGACATTTTTTAGCCGCAGATTTCGCGTATTTCGCAGATTCCGGAATAAATAAATATTTTTTGTAGAAATGTTCTTAAATCTGCGTAATCTGCGAAATCTGCGGCTATAAAAACTGTCCCGCGGCCCAACTCGCAGGCCGCACATGACATAATCCTGGGGTATAATCAACTAAGACTAAGCTAGATGGGGGCAGAAACGTGTCGGACCGGAGGCTGGCGGAGGCGCCCGCACAGAAAAAACCACAGCGGCGGGGACGATTCTGGCTGGCCCTCATCGCCATGATTGCGATCTGCGCCTTTGCGGTTTATCGTTCGGCGCTGTTTCGGCTAGATGCGGTGCAGGTGACTGGCGCCAAGCGGCTGTCAACGCCGCAGGTAATGGAGATCGCCGGGCTTACCCGCGGCATGCCCCGCTGGGAGCACCCGGCGGCAGCGATCGAGGCGCGGCTCAGACAGGAGCCGTGGATTCGCTCCGCGCACGTGCAGTGGCAGGGCAATCAGGTGAAGATCGACATCGCGGAGCGGGTGCCGGTGGGCCTGCTCCGTTACGGGGACCTGTTCTATTTGGCGCTTGATGAGTCGGGCCTGATCCTTGAGCAGGTTGACTTGAAGTCGGCGCCGGGCCTTCCGGTGATCGCAGACGTGACGGTGACCAAGGCCGTGCGCGGGCAGCAACTGAACCATCAGGGGCTGAGCGATGCGCTCACCGTCCTGGCGACGATGGCTGAGCCGATGCGGGCGCAGGTCTCCGAGGTGCACGTGGAAGCGGACCGCTCGCTGACGCTCTTCATGGCCGCCGGTGCCACTGTGCAGTTCGGGCTGGTCCCCGACCTCGAGCGGGACCGGCAGTCGTCGGTCACGCAGAAGATCGGGCTCTTCGGCAGGTACTGGAACGCAGCGCCGCGCAAGCAAATGACGGGGTGTAAGATCGACCTGCGGGTCGACGGCACCATGATATCGTCCAGCGGTTGCCCCAAGGCTTAATACGAAATCGTCCCGCGGGGGGTCGAGCCTCATGTTAAAGCGGCAACTGCCGTGGGCCATTGCACTGGTCTGCGTGGTGCTCGGCTTTATGCTGTCGATGCAGTTCAAGGTGCAAAAGCAGGTCGCACTAGACGTGACAGGTGTACAGCGGTCGCAGGAACTGGCCGTCCAACTCCGCAAGGCGGAGCAGGACCGGGACAAGCTGGCCGCTGAGGCGGCGGACCTGCGGGCGCAGATGCTCTCGATGGCGAACAATCAGACCCAGTTCAAGGATCTCGCACAGCAGCTGGAGCTGGCGCAGCTGCACGCCGGGCTGATTCCCGTGACCGGCAAGGGCGTGACGGTCACCCTGACCGACTCCACCCGCCCCGTGACGCCCGGGGAGAATCCGAACAGCTTCATCATCCATGATGAGGATGTCCTGAAGACGGTGAACGACCTGGCAGCACAGGGCGCCGAGGCGCTGTCGATCAACGGCCAGCGGCTGACGGGCCGCTCCGAAATCCGGTGCACCGGTGCGACCATCACGATCAACGGCGTGCGTACGGCGCCCCCGATCGTCATCACGGCCGTGGGCGACCCGGACCTGATGGAGTCCGGCATCAACATGCGCGGGGGCGTCGGCGAGCAGCTGCGGCCCTGGGGCATCCAGGTCTCGGTCAAGAAGGAGACGGCTGTCGTGGTCCCGGCGTATAAGGGGAGCCTGAAGCTTCAGTTCGGGACTCCCGCCAAGTAGGAGGTGAGCAAGCCTTAATGTGGATCATTCTTGTGGGCTTTATTGTGGGCGTGTTGCTGGGCGTGGTCTCGCCCTTCACGATTCCGGTCATCTACGCCCGTTATCTTTCGATCGCAGTCCTCGCAGCGCTGGATACCGCCTTTGGCGGTCTCAAGTCGAGCCTGGAGGGGACGTACGACAACGGTATTTTCATGACCGGCTTCTTCACGAATGGGCTGCTGGCGGCCGGTCTGGTCTACCTGGGCGACCGCATCGGAGTGGACAACCTCTACCTCGCCGGCGTCGCCGCTATGGGTATCCGCATGTTCAATAACCTCGGGTTCATCCGGCGGGCGCTGTTTACCCGCTGGGGGCTGCTGCGGAACAAGGAGCAGCGGACGTCGGCGAAGGCGTAACAAAGGCGGATCGCAGCAGCACAGGCCCCGCACCATGTGGCGCGGGGCCTGTGCTGTTGACGCTACTGGGGCCAGGTCACTGCGCGGCGCCACCGGCGTCGGACAAGCGAAACGGGACAGATCTCCCGCGGCTCTCAAGATTTCTGGGACCCAACAATTTCAAGAGCAGGATTCGTCCGGTCGGTGTGGAATCGAGTAAAGTGACTCATTCATTGTGAGCAGTCTGTGACGACTCTGTTTGACGGTGCAGGGGGGGCCGCTCGTGGAACGAACCCTCGTGCTGGGCATCGATGCCGGCTCCGCCAAAGTTGCGGTTACGTTGGCGGAAATCGCCGGGGGCGAACCGCACATAATCGGTGTTGGCCTGGCGCCGTGCCAAGGCGTGCGCAAGGGCCTTGTGGTCGATCTCGCCGCTACGGCGGGCGCGATCCATGAAGCCGCTGCAAAGGCGTGCGAAATGGCAGGAAACCCCAGTGTGATCCGGTCTGTGGTCAGTGTTTCCGGTCCACACATTCTCTCGCTCACCGGCTCGGCCGAGGTGGCCATCACCCGGCCGGCGCAAGGCGTCTCCCCGGAGGACATCCGCCGGGTGCTCGACCAGGCGGCTGCTGTGGAACTGGCGCCGCAGCGGGAAGTAATCCACGTGGTGCCCCGGTCCTACCGGGTGGATGGCGCTGAGGGAGTCATGGAACCCCTCGGGCTTGCCGGCCGCATGCTGGCGGCTGAAGCGCACCTGATCACAGGGGAGAAACTGCCGCTCCGGAACCATTTCCGGGCGGTGGCCGAAGCCGGGCTTGAAGTGACCGACTATCAGTTAGGCATCCGAGCCGCCGGGGCGGCGGTTTTGAGCCGCCAGGAAAAAGAGGCCGGGGTGCTCCTGCTGGATATCGGTGCTGAAACCACGGCGGTCGCGGTCTATGACCGCGGCTATCTCTGGCACGTAAGCGTGGTCCCTGTAGGCGGCGCCCACATTACCGGCGACATCGCCTCCGTGCTCCGCACACCGGTCGCTACAGCTGAGCAACTCAAGATTGAGCGGGGGTGGGCGGCCACAAATCTGGCGCCCGACACCCGCTTTGAATTGCCAACCCCGTCCGGTCTAAACACACGTGAGGTGGCGGACAGGCAATTGGCAGCGATCATTGACTCTCGTGTCCAGGAAATTCTCAGCCTGGCGGCCAGCCAGGTGAAGCAGTCCGGCTATGCCGGCCTCTTCCCCGCCGGCCTGGTCCTGATCGGCGGCGGCTCGCAGCTGCGCGGCCTTGTGCCGGTCGCAGCCGACTGCCTCAGTCTGACGACCCGGCTCGGCACCGTGGCAGGACCCGTGGCCGCGGGACCGGAATTCGCCACCGCTGCGGGGCTGGTTTACTTCGGCGCCCGCCAGGTGACGGACGAAGTGGCAGTCGCCGCTGAGACCGAAAGGCGCGCTCCGTGGACTCGGATCAAGGACTGGTTTAAAGGCTTATTCGGGCAGCAGCCGGGCATGTGAGCCACCTTGGCGGCGCACAGCGGTCGTCGGTCGCTGCTGATTCCCATAGCGGCCTTCCGGGCCGATCTTGCCGATCAACAGCGGCTCAGACGTGCCGCAACCCGACCCCATAGGAGGATTTTCTACCGTGTATGAACTACAGACCGGATTTGATTCGTTCGCTAACATAAAGGTCATCGGCGTTGGCGGCGGCGGCAACAACGCGGTGAACCGTATGATCTCCGCCGGTCTGCGCGGCGTTGAGTTCGTCTCCGTCAACACTGACGCACAGGCGCTCGCCAGTGCGATGGCCCCGATCAAGATCCAGATCGGCGGCAAGCTGACCAAGGGGCTCGGCGCCGGCGCCGACCCGGAGGTCGGTTTCAAGGCGGCTGAGGAGAGCCGTGAAGAGCTGGCAAACGCCCTGCGGGGCGCTGACATGGTCTTCGTGACCGCCGGCATGGGCGGCGGTACCGGTACGGGTGCTGCTCCGGTCGTGGCGGAGGTCGCCAAGGAGCTGGGTGCGCTCACGGTCGGTGTGGTCACCAAGCCCTTCACCTTCGAGGGCCGCAAGCGCCAGATGCAGGCCGAGCGTGGCATCCAGGGCCTCAAGGGCAAGGTGGACACGCTGATCACCATCCCAAATGACCGCCTGCTCCAGGTGGTCGACAAGAAGACCAGCCTGGTCGACGCCTTCCGTCTGGCCGACGACGTACTGCGGCAGGGTGTGCAGGGTATCTCCGACCTGATCGCCGTCCCCGGTCTGATCAACCTCGACTTCGCCGACGTGCGGACGATCATGTCCAGCACCGGTTCCGCTCTGATGGGCATCGGTGTCGCACGGGGCGAGAACCGGGCGGCGGAGGCGGCCCGGGCGGCCATCTCCAGCCCGCTGCTCGAGACTTCGATCGAGGGCGCCCGCGGCGTGCTGCTGAACATCACCGGCGGCGCCGACCTCGGCCTGCTCGAGGTGAACGAGGCCGCCGAGATCATCTCCCAGGCGGCGGACCCGGAAGCGAACATCATCTTCGGCGCCGTGATCGACGAAGCGATCTCCGACGAGATCCGCGTCACCGTCATCGCCACCGGCTTCGGCGACGCCGAGTTCACCGGCTGGGGCAAGCGCCGCGGCGGCCAGGGCGAGGGCGGCCCGAGCGTCGAGGTGAAGCCGTTCACGGACGATCTCGACATTCCGGCCTTCCTGCGGCGCAAGTCGCAGTAAGCGATTAATCTAAGTGAAAGGGGGCAGAGCGCAGCGACTGCACACAAACCGCCCCACGCGCTAAAATCGCAGTGTGTGGGGCGGTTTGCGCTTGCCCCCTTTCACCTTTCGACGGCGGATCAAACGCCCCGACCGCTAAACTCGCAGTGTCGGGGCGTTTGATCCTTGCCCCGCCTCTAGTGGTCGCGGTCAGCCCCCGTGACGTCGTGGCCGTCACGGGGGCTTCTGCAGGACACGGGTACCAGGGCTAAACGATGAGGGGCAGCGGCTTGGCCGCTGCCTCTTTTTGCTTGTTCCTGATCACGGTTCGACACAAGCCGTCAGCCTGCCACGCCAGCGAACGCCAAAATATGCACTGCCCGCCCGCTATAATCAGTGCATAAAGCCGGGACTTGCCTCGTATGCATGGCGGAACAGGGGCCAAACCGCCCGGCTAGCGGGGGGTGGGGTGCGTGGCGCAGCAGCTGGTCCTCCAGGTCAACGTCGACGTCGTCTTTGCGGTCAACTTCCTGGCCGATGTCGCCTGGTTGCTGACCGCAGGCGTGTTGGCGGGCGTCCGCCCCCGGCTTTGGCGGGTGGCCCTGGGCGCCGTCGCAGGCAGCGCAGCGGCGGTCTGGATCTGGTTTCCCAGCGGGCGTTGGCTCACTTCGGTGCCCGGGCTGGTGCTCGGGACGGC
>JAQBPS010000501.1 GCA_028287415.1 Bacillota bacterium
GTGGTCCGCTTGCCGGGCTCGAACCGGGTGACCACCGGCAGCAGACCGAGCCCATCTGCGGCGCCCGGCGCATCCTCGCGGCCGTCAGGATCCTCCAGCCGCAGACCCATCATCTGATAGCCCCCGCAAAGACCCAGCGTCGCGCCCTTGCTGCGTGAGTGCGCGCTGATCGCATTCGCCAGGCCCCGCTCATGCAGCCACGCCAGGTCGGCGATCGTGTTCTTCGAACCGGGCAGGATGATCAGGTCCGCGCCTACCAGCCCCTCTGGCCGGTCGACGTAACGCACCGCGACGTCCGGCTCCGCCTGGAGGGGTGTGGCATCGGTGAAGTTAGCCAGGTGCGGGAGGCGGATGACGGCTACGGTAAGGTCGCGCTCAGCCAAAGTCGCCCGGGGAGTGAGGGTTGCGGCGTCCTCCTCCTCCCAGTAAAGATCCGCCTGAGCCGGCAGCACGCCCAGCACCGGCTTGCCCGTCCGCTGCTCAACCTCGCGTATGCCGCTCTCGAGAATCGCCGGGGCACCATGGTACCGGTTCAAAATCAGGCCGGCCACCCGCTGCCGGTGGCATGGCTCCAGCAGCGCCATGGTGCCCACCAGTGCTGCGAATGCCCCGCCCCGTTCCATATCGGCCACCAGGAGCACGGGCGCATCCGCCAGCTCGGCGATCGCCATGTTGGCCATGTCCCGGTCCCGCAGGTTGGGCTCAGCCGGGCTGCCGGCGCCTTCGATCACAATCCAGTCGTAGTCGGCCTTCAGCCGCTCTAACGCAGCGGCAGCCGTCTCGTGGCCGAGTCGCACAAAGTCGGGCGCGGCAAACCCGGTGAAGTCACCGTACGGGCGCCCGTTCAGGACCACCTGGCTGGTCTGGCCCGCCTTCGGCTTCACGAGCATCGGATTAAAGTCACTGCTGGGCAGCACCCCGGCGGCTTCCGCCTGAATGCCCTGCGCCTTGCCGATCTCGGCGCCATCACTCGTCACACATGCGTTCAGTGACATGTTCCAGGCTTTGAAGGGCGCCACCCGGCAGCCGTTTTGCATCAGCAGGCGGCAGAGTGCCGTCGCGATCAGGCTCTTGCCAACACCGGACGCCGTCCCTTGGACCATAAGGCAGCGAGCCAAAATATCACCCTCACCGCAGCCAATTACAGTTGATTTAAACAGACTTCGCGTCGTATGAACAGACCCCTGAACGTTGAAACTATTCGATGGGGATGGTAAAATCGGGCCAGGAGGTGGCAGAAATGGCGAACCAGGAAATCTACTGCACTGTCGAGAGTTGCTATTACTATGGCAAGGGCGATGTTTGCAAGGCGACCAAGATCTTGGTCAAGAACAACCCGGCGACGCTCAGGAATGCCGGCACAGGGTCTGACGGGAAGGGCGGACAAGCCCACGACCCGAACGAAACGCTGTGCGACACCTTCGTCCGTGAGGATCAGGGACCCAAGGCTGGTATCGGCCGGATTGACGACTAGTCCGTGAGGCGGCGCCGGGATGCCCGGCGCCCCGTTTCCTTTCCATCAGGCCTGCTACTGCCTTGGCAGCCGTAAAGCCATGGAACAGGAGGAATTGGACATGTCACGCAGAAGGCGATCGATACTTTCTGACGTTACCAAAGTGAAGCTTGCTCAGATCCAGGGCGCCGGCGACCGGGTTCTGCCAGGGCCATACTATGGATACCTCACCTCGGAGGAGACGGGCAACTTCGTGAAGCTAGCCCTGACCGCTGCAGAGCATGCCCTCAACGGTGAGCCCCCTATCCCGATACCCTCTCCCCAAATGTGACCTGCCCGACGGTGCAGGAAAAGCCCCGGGCCGTAGCAGCCCCCGTGACGCATGTCGTCACGGGGGCCTTGTTGTCCCGGGCTACAGTTTATTGCGGACGGCGTTGACGCTCTCCGCCATGGAGAGGCGCTTGTCGCGGCGCTCATCGATGCTGATATTGGTCACGACCCGCTCCGAGCCGGCCGCGAAGGCCGCATCATGCATCTGCCGGGCGATGTCCATCAGTGCGCGCAGATCGCCTTCCATGACGGTAGCCGTCGGCGTTACGTCAAACTTGATGCCATTGCGCTTGGCCTCCCGGCAGGCCTGTGCGACGTAGCTGGAGATGCTCGCACTGTCGGTTCCCACGGGCACAACACTGACTTCCAGGAGCGCCATCGCCGGCCACCCCCATTTGCGTGTGTTAGCGCTGATCCGCGTGGGCCCGGATCACATCGACTACTTCCTCGGCCGTCATGCCCCGGCGGTCAATGATCGGATAATCTTGCTTGACGTTCTGATAGCCGAGCGCATCGTCGGAACGCCCGGCCACGACCGCAATGTCCACGTCGGTCATCTCGCCCGTGCTCAGACTGGTCACCTCGAAGCCCGCGCCGCGGAGCGCCTGCTTCACGTCGCTCAGGGTCTCCTCGACGGCCACGCGCATGACCACGCTCGTCACCTCCGCATCACATTGGGAGTCCGGGACACCCTATAGTCTGTGCAGTTGACAAAACGTGATACGCCGGGGCTAGCTGATCCGCGCCACCTGCACCTGCGGGCGGATGCGGTCGCGATCTTCCGGGCGGACCTCGCCCGGGGCGCTGGTGAGCGCATTGGCAGTGCCGCAGGCGATGGCCAGCCTCAGCACCTCCTCGGCAGAGAGCCCCTGCAAGAGTCCGGCGGCGAAGCCTGCGAGGAGCGCATCGCCGCTGCCAGCCGTGTGGACGGCTGCTACCGTCGGCGGTACGGCGCGCCAGGCGCCCTCCGGGGCGACGAGCATCAGTCCGCGGGCGCCCATGGAGACGAGCACCACCAGCGGCCCGGCCGCGTGTAAGCGCCGTGCTGCCGCCAGAATCGCTTCGTCGTCCGCCAATGCGGTGCCTGCCCATGCCTCCAGCTCCTGAAGGTTCGGCTTTACCAGGTAGGGCTGGGCACGCAGCGCCGCCGCCAGCGCGGGGCCGGAAGCATCAACAATGGTGCGGCTCTGGTGAAGGCGCCACGCATCGCTCACGAGCTGGGCGTAGAAATCAGGCGGAAAGCCGGTGGGCACGGCACCGGAGATGATCACCAGTTCCGCCTGGCCCAGCAGCCGGCGGTAACTTGCCAGAAAGCCTTCGACGTCGTTCGCAGCGCCCGGAGCGAGTCCGATTGCGATCACATTCTGGCCAAGGCCGGTCAGCACCCGGGCCACGTTGTTGGCGTTTCCGGCCTCCACGTCGCTGAGGGCGACGGTCAGAATCGCGGGTTTAGCCTGCGGCACGTTCGCTCAGCCTCCTTTTGATCAGTGGCAGGAAGACCTCGTCCCCAAAGCGGCCCCGCTGGGCCGGAGGCATGGCCTCCAGGGCTTGCACTGCGGCAGCCCAGTCGCCGGTGTGAATCGCCCGTTCCAGGCTCCCCGCTGGCAGCAGCCTGGTGGTTTCCGTGACCGCTGCCGCCCGATGGGCGGGAGTGTCACAGGCGGACAGGGCGGCGGCTGCCGCCTCCTCGGCGCGGCCCAGGGTGCGCTCCAGGTCGTCATCACCTGCGGCGTAAACGACAAGCGCCTCTGCGGGATCGGTGTTCAGATCCCACAGGGTCCGGGCGTACACGTCAAAGTTGAGCGGGCAGGTCCACCACGAGAGCGGCCCGTTGTGGATCAGGTAGAAGGACAGGTGCGACTCCCGGAAGTAATCCTCGAGGTCCTGGCGGATCACTGTCGCCAGGTTGGCAGGACGCCCGAGGGTCAGCAGATCGGCGTAGGGCTCCGCGGCGACACGCTGGCCGGTGATCTGCCGGAACAGGGGCGGGTTGACGGCGCAGCCGTAAGGGTTGCCCAGGGAGTGGCGGAAGCAGCGGCCCGCGGTGAGGACCGGTGCGGGCCGCGAGCCCGTGGTCAGCGCAATGCCCCGCCGCTCCGCCGCCGCTTGCAGCGC
Organism: Bacillota bacterium; assembly: GCA_028287415.1. Taxonomy (GTDB): domain Bacteria; phylum Bacillota; class Sulfobacillia; order Symbiobacteriales; family Symbiobacteriaceae; genus RYN-353. Next base: position 3,899 of record JAQBPS010000501.1, read on the forward strand.
CTGCGTGTCCAGGTCGGCGGGGTCCGCCACATGCAGTGCGTTCAGACCCCGCCGCCCGCTCCAGACGATTAGCGCCAGCACCTCATCGGTGGTGGTCGGCCCGGTGAGCCACGTCCCCCGCACGTCGTACCCCGGCTCGACCCACGCCCGCACGGCAGGCAGCGCACCGTCCGCCGGCGGAACGGCCAGTCCCGGATGGGGCCAGCGGGCACCCATCTGCTCGAGCAGCGCGTAGACCGCGTAGAGCGCCCCCTGCTCAGTGCCGGCGGCCAGGGCGTAGCCGGCCCCATCCCCGGTGATCAGAAAGCCGTCGGGGTGGCCGGGCGCCCTGGCCGGGCTGAGTCCTGCGGCGTCAAGCGCCCATGCTGCCGGCCCGATTGCCACGGTGGCATGCGCCAGCCACGGGGCATGGCGGCGGAGCTCGTCCGCCGCAAAGAGCAAAACCGGGCCTGCGCCCGGCGCGACTTTGATCAAGCATGCTCAACTCCTTTGCGGCCGATCACATACCCGGAAATTTCGCCTACCTAAACGTAAATCCTCCCGCTCTGCTTGACACGGTGCGCTCTGCCCCGGCCGCTGGCGCCGCTGCA
>JAQBPS010000526.1 GCA_028287415.1 Bacillota bacterium
CCGCGGCGCTGAGGCGATGGGCGTCCTGCCGGGCCCGGGCGGCCTGGCGACGGGCGAGATGCTGAAGGCGGCTGCGGCCGGCGAGCTGAAGGCGCTCTACATCGCCGGTGCCAACCTGCTCAGTACCTTCCCCGACCGGCAGGTGGCGGAAGCGGCGCTGACCAACGCCTTCGTCGTCACGACCGAGCTCTTCCTGAACGAGAGCGCCCAGCTGGCCGATGTGATCCTGCCCGCCTCCAGCATCAGCGAGAAGACCGGCACCTTCACGACGCTTGACGGTACCGTCCAGGCTGTGAAGCAGGCGAAGAAGCCCGCCGGCATCTGCCAGCAGGACGGCGATATTCTGGTGGCGCTGGCCGCCGCCATGGGCGCCAAGCTGTCGGGCTCGCCGGCGGACACGGCCCTGGAGATCGCCAAGCTGGTCGGCAAGCTGGAGCCGGGCGTCACGCTGAACGGCGCCCCCGCCTCGCTGCTGCGCACCGCCGACGCTCAACCGGCCGCGCCTACGCCTGAGGGCCTGCTGCTCGTCCCGATCACCAAGCTGTACGCGGGCACGTCGACCGCCAAGTTCGACGCCGAATTCAACCATGTCCAGCCCGTGCCGACCGCGTTCTTCAACCCGGCCGACGCCGCTAGATTCGGCCTCAAGGCCGGCGAACCGGTGGAACTGACCGCAGTCGGCGCCGGCATTCACCTGAATGTTAAGGTCGACCGCTCCGTCGTCCCCGGCACCGTCCAGGCGATCCGGAGCCTGAGCGAGGCACCGGTCAACCTGCTGACCGCAGGCGGTGCCACCATCGTCCCGGTCACCGTGGCGAAGCTGGCCGTGGAGGTGGCGGACTAAATGCTGACAACCGTGCTCTGGGTCATCGTCAAGGCTGTGGTGCTTGCGCTCCTCCTCATCAGCGGCGCCGCCGGCCTACTGCTGGGGGAACGCAAGGTGCTCGGCTACTTCCAGATGCGCCTCGGCCCGACCCGCGTCGGGCCCTGGGGCATGCTCCAGCCGATCGCCGACGTCGTCAAGATGCTGCTCAAGGAAGACATCGTCCCGCGGGATGCCGACAAGCTCGTCTTCCGGGTCGCCCCGATCATCGCGTTCGCCACCGCACTGGCGGGGTTCGCGGTGATCCCCTGGGGCCCGGGCGACGGCTGGGCGATGTCCAATCCGAACTCAGGGGTCCTCGTCTTCCTGGCACTTGGCTCGCTCTCCGTCTACGGCGTCGCCCTGGGCGGCTGGGCCTCCCAGTCGAAGTACTCCCTGCTCGGCTCGATGCGTGCCACCGCCCAGATGATCAGCTACGAGCTCGCGATGGGCATGGCCCTGATCGGCATCATCCTCATGTCGGGCACCATCCGGTTGGGCGACATCGTGGCGGGGCAAGCCCACCTGTACAACATCATCCCGCAGATCCTCGGCTTCTGCGTCTATTTCACGGCGGCCCTGGCTGAGACCAGCCGGACCCCGTTCGACTTGCCCGAGGCTGAGGCGGAACTCGTCGGCGGCTACAACACGGAGTACGCCGGCATGCGCTGGGGCCTCTTCTTCCTGGGCGAGCTGGTCCACCTGATCGTCCAGTCCTCGTTGATCGCCCTGCTCTACCTGGGCGGCTGGAACCGGATTTTCTTCCTCCAGTTCATCCCGCCGACGATCGCGTTCCTCCTGAAGGTCGTCTTCCTGCTCTTCGTCTTCATCTGGATTCGCGCCACCCTGCCCCGCATGCGCTATGACCGGCTGATGGACTTCGGCTGGAAGGTAATGCTCCCTCTGTCCGCCCTCAACCTGGTGGGCACTGCGGTCTATGTTGCGCTGTGGGCTCACTAATCGAGGGGAGGTAAGAGAGCAATGTTCACAGAGATTGCAAAGGGCCTCTATACGACGCTAAAGGTCCTCTTCCGACCCAAGGTGACGATCCGCTACCCCGACGAGAAGAAGCAGCGCAGCGCCCGCTACCACGGACGGCATGAGCTGCGGACTTACGACAATGGCCTGGAGATGTGCATCGGCTGCGAGCTGTGCCAGGTCGCCTGCCCGGCGGCCGCGATCACCGTGCTGGCGGCGGAGAATGACCCCGCGAATCCGCACAGCCCCGGCGAGCGCTACGGTTACAAGTACCAGGTCGACATGCTCCGCTGCATCTTCTGCGGCCTCTGCGAGGAAGCGTGCCCGACCGACTGCCTGCACCTGACGCAGGAGTTCGAGCTGGCCGACTACACCCGTGAGTCGCTGATCTATCAGAAGGACCGGCTCGTCAACAAGCTGCCCTCCAGCTTCAAGGTGCCGGGGAATGTCTACCCGCCGTTTGATGGCCGTAAGGTGGTGGTGAAGGCATGACCGTGCTCTTCATCATCGCCGGGCTGATGGCCGTCATCGGCGCCCTCGGCGTGGTCCTCGCGAAGCAGCCTGTGCACCAGGTGCTCGCGACCATTCTGAACTTCCTGGGTCTCGCGGCGCTCTACCTCAGTCTGTCGGCCGAGTTCATGGCCGTCGTGCAGCTGATCGTCTATGGCGGTGCCGTCATGATTCTGTTCCTCTTCGTGATCGCACTCCTGACGGTCCGCAAGGATCCGATGGAGCGGGAGGTCGATCGCCTGGGCGGACAGCGCATCCTCGGCTTCAGCATCGGCGGCGCTGTGCTGGTGATGCTG
>JAQBPS010000529.1 GCA_028287415.1 Bacillota bacterium
TAAGGGTGCCTTCCGGACATTTTTACACGGATTCCACGGATTACACTGATCTGCACGGATTTTCGTTTTGGTGTGCATCTTGAGGTCGGGACTGGGGTGTTTAAATATATATTTTTTTAACACCGAAGTCCGCATATATTTTTGGGGGTAATCCGTGTTCAGGATCGGGAATCAGTGTAACCTGTGGAATCCGTGGCCATATAAATGATCGGATCTCACGATTTACAGAAAATTAATGACATAAATTATTGTGACTCAGCGAGAGGAATTCCGAAGTAGCGGCGTCAAACTCTTCTTACTCACAAGGGAGGCGCCTGGTCTTTGGAGCAGTGGAGACGGAACATTTATGTACTCTGGCTGGCTGTATTCATCTCCGCGATCTGTTGGACGATGGTGATGCCGTTTACCCCGCTCTACCTGGAGCAGTTGGGCGTCAGCCACTCGGCTGAGCTGTGGTCGGGCATCATCATCTCGGCGTCGGCGGTTTGCAACATGCTGATGTCCCCGGTCTGGGGCGCGGTCGGCGACCGCTACGGCCGCCGCCTGATGATGCTGCGTGCGGGCCTCTTTCTGGCCGTTGGCTACGTGCTGACAGCGCTCGTGACGGGGCCCAACAGCCTGCTCCTCGTCCGCATGCTGATTGGCGGCCTGACCGGCTTTGTCCCCATGGCGATCGCCCTGGTCGGCGTGTCGACGCCGCAGCAGGAGGTGGGCAAGGCCCTCGGCCTCGTGCAGACCGCATGGCCCGCCGGCGCGATCATCGGGCCGGTGGTCGGCGGTGCCGCTGCCGACTGGATCGGCATCCGTGGCTCCGCCTGGGCATCGGCAGTGATGATCGCCGTCGTCACCGCTATGGTGATGCTGATGGTCAAGGAGGAGTTCGCCCCACCGCCCGCCAACCGCCAGAACATCCTGGCGGATCTCAAGGTGGCAGCATCGCATCAGGTCCTGATGGTGATTGTGCTGATCACCGCCGCCTCGCAAGCGTCGATCATGGCGCTGGAGCCCGTGCTGGTGCCATTCGTCAAACAGATCGCCGGCGTGAATGCGCCGGGCTGGCTATCCGGCCTGCTCTTCTCCATTCCCGGCGTCGCTTTCGTGCTGATGACCCCGTGGTGGTCCCGCCGGGGCGCCAAGATCGGCTATGTACAGACCATTGCCACCGGCATGCTGGGCTCCGGCTTGCTCTATTTGTGCCAGACCTTCGTCACCGGGCCGTGGCAGTTGGGTGGCCTCCGCCTGGTCTCGGGTGTCGCGGGCGCCGCCATTGGCCCCGGCGTCGCCGTGCTGCTGGCGACTGCCGTGCCCCGGGAACTGCGGGGGCGCGCCTTCGGCCTCAACCAGGCGGCCAGTTCGCTCGGCTCCGTGGTCGGTCCGCTGCTGGGCGGCTTCATCGGCTCTTATATCGCGACGCGCGGCGTCTTCGTGCTGACCGCAGTCATTTACTTCGCCGGCTGGGTCTGGGTGAAGCGGGTGGTGGAACCCCGGGTGCAGATGGCAGCAGCTTCCTGAAGCTAGTGCTGGACGTACCATGCACACATCTGTATAATTATACAGATGTCAAAGCGATTATTCTGGAGGGAACCCATCATGAAACGTTATGCCCTAATGATTCTATCCTCCCTACTGATCCTCTCCGTGCTGGCGGGCTGCGGCGGCGCCAAAACCGTGCCGGGCGCAAGCGGCGGCGGCGGCACGCAGGCAGCGTCGAAGACGCCCACGATCGACAAGATCAAGCAGGATGGCAAGCTGCTCGTCGGCACCTCGCCCGACTACCCGCCCTTCGAGACGCTGGACAAGGCGAATAACGTGATCGGCTTCGACGCCGACATCATGCAGGCGGTCGCCACGAAGCTGGGCGTCAAGGTGGAGTTCGTCCAGATGGACTTCGGCGGCCTGATCGCCGCCCTGGGCGCCCGCAAGTTCGATGTCCTGGCGGCCGGCGTCAGCGTCAGCGAGGAGCGCAAGAAGGCGGTCGACTTCTCCACGCCCTACCTGATCGGCAAGGATGCGATCGTCGTCCACAAGGACAGCGGGCTGAAGGTGACCAAACTGGAGGACCTCAAGGGCAAGACGGTCGCCGTCCAGATCGGCACGGTCCAGGCTGACGCCGCCCACAAGGTGGACGGCATCACGGTAAAGGAGTACAACCTCTTCACGGAGGCCGCCGCCGCCGTCAGCGCTCACCAGGCCGACGCCGTCTACCTGCACACCGTTGTCGGCCACGCGTTTGTGAAAGCGAACCCAAACCTGGTGATCGCCGGCGAACTGCCGGCCGCGGACACCGCTTACGCCCTCCGCAAGGAGACCCCCGACCTGACCGTGGTGGTCAACCAGGTGTTGGACGACCTCCAGAAGTCCGGTGAGATGGACAAGCTGGTCCAGAAGTGGTTTAAGTAATTTTATAGTCGGGCGCACGCTGGGGGCGGATATTTCCGCCCCCATCAACTCGCCCTGAAGGGGGTATTGCGATGGATTTGTCGTTCATTCCGGAAAGTCTGCCGCTCCTGCTGAAGGGCGCGGTGATGACCCTGAAAATCACGGTGATCGCCGGCAGCATCGGCCTGGTGCTGGGGACCCTGATCGGCCTGGCCCGCAGCTTCGGCATCCGCTGGCTGAATGCACTTATTTCCGTGTATGTGGAAGTGATCCGGGGCACGCCGCTCTATACGCAACTGCTGATTATTGCTTATGGCATTCCGTCGGTAACGCAGCTCAATTACGATGTGTTTACAGCCGGCCTGATCACGATTGGCGTCAATTCGAGCGCCTATGTTGCCGAGATCATGCGGGCCGGGATCCAGTCGATCGACAAGGGACAGATGGAGGCCGCCCGCTCCCTGGGCATGCCGCACGGTCAGGCGATGGTGACGGTGATCCTGCCGCAGGCGGTCCGGCGGGTGATTCCACCGCTGCTCAACGAGGTGATCACCCTGATCAAGGAGAGTTCGCTGGTCGCTGTCATAGCCGTTGTAGAGCTGAGCCGGACGGCTCAGTTGATCGGCAGCCGGACCTACAAGCCGTTCCCGTACCTCGTGATGGCGGCGCTGATCTACCTGGCGATGACGCTCACGCTGTCACGGGTGACGGCATTGCTTGAGAGGAGGATG
>JAQBPS010000537.1 GCA_028287415.1 Bacillota bacterium
CCGGCCGCCGGGCTGGCCAGGAAGACGACGACCCCTGCTACATCCTCGGGCTCGCCTATACGGCCGAGGGGAATCCGGCTCAGCAGGCGTTCGCGCGCGTCCGGGTCAGCTAAGGACCGGTTGGTCATCGGCGTCCGAATGGGACCGGGTGACACGGCGTTCACCGTGATCCCGTCAATGGCCAACTCGATGGCCAGTACCTTGGTCAGTTGCCGTACGGCGCCCTTGCTTGCCGCATACGTCGCCCGCCCTGTCCACGCCACCTCGCTGAAGGTGGAAGCGAGCGTAATGATGCGACCGCCTTTTCCGCCCGCTTTCATCGCCCGTGCCGCGGCCTGGCAGCACAGTGCAGTCCCGACCACATTGACCGAGAGCGTCTGCTGCCAGTCCGCTGCCGTGTTCTCGAGGGCGGGCTTGGGTATGGTGATTCCGGCGCAGTTCACCAGAATGTGCAGACCCCCAAGGTCATGCACGGCCTGGCTGATGGCCGACTTGACCTGTACGGCATCGGTGACGTCCAGGCCGAGGGGCAGCGCCCGGCGCCCAAGGGATTGGATCTGGTCCGCCACAGGTTCAACCAATTCGCGTTGCCGGTCCGTGACGACGACGTGCGCGCCGGCCTCTGCCAGGGCAACCGCAGTGGCGGCTCCAATTCCGCCCGCGGCCCCGGTTACGAACGCAACGCGGTCGTCCAGCCGAAATGAGATGCCCATCTGGCCCCTCCTTAGTCGATCAGGTGCCGGTGTAGCCCTGGTTCGCTACAGTCTTGGATCCCCGCAGTCGCTCGGGCCACCAGCGGTTCTCCCACTCGTCCTCCCAGATACCGCGCAGGCCAGGTAGCACCTTCTTACAGAATGTCTCGATGTTGTAAAGGGTCACGTCATGCGGCATGGTGGCCATGTGCAGAAGGGTCATCAGGTTGCCGGTCCGGAAGCGCTTAATCACCGACACCAGCTTCTGGCGAACCGTTTCCGCACTGCCCGCGAAGACAAAGTCCTTCTCGACGAAGTCCCTGTACGTCATTGTCTTGAGGTTGATCTCATTCCGGGCACTCATGCCGGCGACGCCGCCGGTGAGCGTTTTCATCATGCTGTGGTAGTCCTGATAGCCGGGGAGGGCCGAGTAGTGCCCGGGGAAGTGCTGATAGTTGCGGAAGAAGTTCTCGATATGCCGTCCGTAAAGGCGCTCGGCCTCGGCATCCGTATCCGCCACGAAGACGGGGAGGTTCATGCCCAGGCGGAACGGGTTCGGCTCCTTGCCCCGCTTCACGACCCGATCCCAGAATGCGTCGACGGCCGGCTCCGCACGGAACAGCCCGTAGTAAGTGAAGTAGCAGTAGCAGTAATCGTTGTCGATGGCCATATCCCATGTGCTCATGCTGGCCGTGCCGGGAATCCAAATCGGTGGAGTGGGCTGTTGCACGGGCCGCGGCCAGGGGTTGACGATGGGATACTGAAAGAACTGGCCGTTGAACGCAAAGGGCTCCTTGGCCTGCCACGCCTTCGTGATCAGGTCGTGCGCCTCACGGTACCGCCGGCGCATGTCGATTGGGGGGATGCCGTAGGACAACGGCACGTCCTGTCCGGCGCCAAGCGGCATGCCGGCTACCAGTCGGCCACCGCTGATGCAGTCGAGCATGGCGTACTCCTCGGCCAGCCGAATCGGCGGGGCGCTGGTCAGGGTGCTGCCGATCTGGACGATCGCCACGTCAAGCTCCTGGGTCATCTTCGCGAGGATGGCGCCGGTCAGGTTCGGGTTGGACATCATGCCGTAAATGTTCTGGTGATGCTCATTGCAGCAGACGCCGTCAATGCCTAACTTGGCCGCATGCAGCAGCTCATCCAGGGACCAGTTGTAGTCCTGGTGGACCTTCTGGGCATCGCCGAGCTTTGACCAGGGAACATCAACCCAGCAGGAGTCGTACTTCTGGTAAAAATCATCGGGAATGTCACGGTATGGCATGTAATGGAACATAGAAACCTTCACGTCGGGGCCCCCTTTTACTGGCTGATTGTCTTGCGAGCACGTGCGGCGGTGAACTCCACAAAGAACCTGATCGATTCTGGGTTGGCCATGGAGCCCAGGTTGGCAGCCCGCTCGGGCGGACTCCCTGTCAGGATCTTTTGGACGGGGACCTCCATCTTTTTGCCATTGAGGGTCCGCGGGATGTCGGGAACGGCGAAGATCTCGTCGGGCACGTGCCGTGGCGACAGTTCCCGGCGAATGCGGTCGTTAATTCGAGCCAGCAGAGCCGGATCCAGCTCCACACCGCTGCGCAGCACGACGAAGAGGAGCAGCTCACCCTCGCGGCCGAGCCCGCTCGTATCGATGACGAGGCTGTCAACCACCTCCGGCGCCTCGTCCAGTACTCGGTAGAACTCGCTTGTTCCCATCCGGATGCCACCGCGCTTGAGCGTTGAGTCCGAGCGACCGTAGATGATGCAGGTCCCGCGGTCCGTGATCTCGATCCAGTCGCCGTGACGCCAAACGCCGGGGAACGTGGAAAAGTAAGCGTCGCGGTAGCGGCTGCCATCCGGGTCGTTCCAAAAGAAGAGGGGCATGGACGGCATTGGTTCGGTCACCACCAGCTCTCCCATGCTGTTCACGACCGGTCGGCCCTCATCGTCATAGGCGAGCGCCTTGACACCCAGCCCTCTGCACTGGATCTCCCCGGAGTACACAGGGAGGAGGGGGCAGGCGCCTACGAACGCCGACGATATGTCGGTGCCGCCGCTGGTGGAACCGAGGATGATGTCGGCCTTGACCGCTTCGTACACCCACTTGAAACCTTCCGCCGGCAAGGGGGCGCCCGTTGAGCCGACCGAGCGGAGCTGGCTGAGGTCGTGCTGACGCCCCGGTTGTAGTCCCGCCTTCCGGCAGGCCATGAGGAAGGGGGCGCTTGTGCCAAAGTGAGTGATGCGTGCCTCGTCCGCTAGCCGCCACAGCGTATCCATGTTGGGGTACCCGGGACTGCCGTCGTACAGCACAAGCGCCGCCTCTAGCAGTAGGCCGCCAAGCAAGATGTTCCACATGATCCAGCTAGTCGAGGTGAACCAGAAGAAGCGGTCGCCTGAGTGGATATCTTTGTGCAGCGAGAGATTCTTCAGGTGTTCCAGCAAAACGCCTCCATGCCCGTGGACGATCCCCTTTGGTAGCCCGGTGGTGCCTGATGAGTACACCACCCACAGGGGGTGATCAAAGGGAACCGGCTCAAAGGCGAGTTCAGACGTGGGGACCTTTAAGTCCTCCCATCGGAGTGCATGCGGCAACTTATCCAACGGGGGATGCTCATTCAAGTTGGGCACCAGCACGAGATGCTGAAGCGACGGCAAGTTCTGACAGATCTCGCCCAGGACGTCCATGCGGTCATGAGACGTGCCGCCATACTGGTAGCCGTCTACCGCGATGAGCACCTTCGGCTCGATCTGGCGAAATCGGTCGATCACACTGTGCGGACCCAGTTCGGGCGCACAGCTGGACCAGATTACCCCCAGACTGGCGGCGGCCAGAAAGGCGACGATGGTCTCGGGGATGTTGGGCATGTAGGCGACCACTCGGTCACCGCGGGTGAGGCCCAGCCGGCGCAGTCCGGCTGCCACCGCTGCCGTCTGCCGATAGAGTTCTGCGTAGGACATCTCTCCGAGTGGGCGGCTCTCCGATCGGTAGATCAGCGCGGGAGAGTTGTCCCGCCGCTTGAGCACGTTCTCGGCGAAATTCAGCTCAGCCCCCTCAAACCAAACGGCTCCCGGCATCTCCCGGGACGCAAGCACACGGCTGTACGGTTTGTGTGCGATCACGTTGTGATAGTCCCAAATGGAAGACCAGAAGCCTTCCAGGTCGGTCACTGACCACTGCCACAAATCGTCGTAGCGCTGGAAATTGAGACCTCGGTTCTCCTTGAGCCAGGCCATGTACCGCCCAATATGGGAGTGCGATATGCCCTCAGCGGACGGCTGCCAGAGAATTTTTCTGTTGCTGTCGAGCCCTGGTTGGGGATTCACTGGACGTAGCACCCTCCCTCGCGTTAGCACTGGTGGGGTTCCTTCGGTCAGCCTCAGTCGTGTTCAAGAATGGGGATGGCGGCGAGATTGACCTACCCAGACGGGCGGGTCAATCTTCCGGGGGGTGATCAGGCTGAGGCCCGTCAATCGGAGAAAATTCTTGATGACGTCCGGACCAAGCCAGACAGCCTGGTGGACCTGGAGCTCTGCGAGCAGATCGCTGATGAACTCGCCTGCTGCCTGTGCCGTGCTTTGCTCTTCGAGGCGGGACCAGAAGATGATCAGAACACATCGCCGGGCATTGCGGAGACGGCGCAGACTGCGCTCAATCTCCTTGCGACAGGGCGGGCAAAACCGATCCCCCGGACACTTCGGGCATTGTCCGTTCACCCGGATCGTCACCGGAGCGTGGCCCGATATCGATCCCATGACCACGGATGCGCAGTGCACACCGGCGTTGACGGCGAGCCGGATGCCCTGAAGCAGATGGCGGTCCAGCCCGGCAAGGGCCGGTGGCAGCTCGACCGAATGAGCGCTCCATGCTTGTGCACAATCGTCGCTGACCATGCTGACTCGCGCTACGGAGCCGGAACGAGCCGCTGATACCGGGAATTGCAGAACAGCAGCGGCTCCCCCGCATTGGGATCGGTCCCGAATGACTCCACCTTGCCCACGAAAATCGTGTGATCGCCGCCGTCGTATGCAGCATGGAGAGTGCATTCGAACCAGGCAAGCGAACCTTCGAGGATCGGCTGCCCAAGCTGACCAAGGTGGTGGGGGGCGTCGAACACGCCCTTCTTTTCCGGAAAGCGCCCGGCAAACTGGTCTGACCAGATCTGCTGCTTCTCGGTCAGGACCGAGATGGCGAACCGGCCGGCTGCTTCAATCAGGCCATGCGTGTTGCTGCCTTTGATCACGTTCACCAGAAGGAGCGGAGGGTCCAGACTGACCGAAGTGAAAGAGTTCGCCGTCATGCCATGCAGGCGGTCGCCGTTGTTGACTCCCACCACCGTGATTCCGGTTGCGAATTGCCCAAAGGCCCGCCGCAGTTCCTTACCGTCCATGAGAATACCACCTCATTCCATCGAAGTTCAGGAGACTTTGGTTGGCCGCTCCACTTTGTTCCTGAGAACCCCCATACCCTCAATCTCCAGTTCAACCACGTCGCCCGGCTGGATCCACCGATCCAGCTCCAGCCCGCAGCCGAAGCCGGGTGTGCCCGAGCCAATGAACTCTCCGGGGTGCACGGCATCGCCCTGAGACAGGTAACTGATAATCGCAGGGAACTTGTGGTACATATCGCTGGTGTTGCCTTGAGACCAGACCTCGCCGTTGACGCGGGCCTCCATCTTGAGATTACTTGCGTCCAGCTCATCGGCCGTGACGAGGCAGGGTCCCAGGATGTTGCTGTTCACGAAGTTCTTGCCCTTTACCGGGGCACCGTTCACGGGACGCTCGTAAAACTGCGTATCGCGCGCGCTGACGTCGTTGTAAATGGTGTAGCCGAAGATGTACTCGTCGGCTTTCTCCGGCGGTATGTCGATGCCGTACTTGCCGATGCAGACCGCCATCTCCAGCTCATAGTCCAGCTTCTCGCTGTAGCTGGGCCAGATGATTGGGTCGTCGGGTCCGGCGATGCTGGTGTGGGTTGTGCGGTAGTTTTGCGGGATCTCATACCACAGCGGGGGGATCGAGAGTCCCCGCCGCTCCCACGAATGCCTGGCGTGCGTCTCGAAGACGAAGCTGTCTCGCATCGAGAGAGGTCGTTCCACGGGCGCCCGCAGGCGGACCGAGTTGGCGGCGTGGATCAGCGTCGTACCGTCAGGCCCGGGCTCACTCCCCTTGCGCGTGGCGTACTCGATGGCGGTGTGTGCTGACTCCATGGCAAGCGGCCCGGTCTCGATGAAGCGCAGCATCTCCGGAGGAAGGAGCGCCTCGGCGACCTCTCGCCAACGTCGGCTCTCCCGCACTTCGGCCAGGTATGCGCCAAAGGCCGCGTTCAGGTCAATGATCCTTTCGCCTTGCAGCGCACCGATGCGCTTGACAGGGCCCACCGCGGTGCTCACTTCAAACGTGACGAGTTTCACCGTCCATGTCCCCTCTCGTGGGTCAGGCCCAGTAGCCTTGTTTCGCGATCTCGTTCATCTCGCTGATCAGCGTCTGGGGATTGCCCATGTTCGAGATCGGCTCTTCGCCCCGGAACTCACGCCAGAGCCGTTCCATGTTTGCGATGATCCGCTCCGGGTTCGCCCAACGCTTATATGCGCCGATGTCCGTGCGGACGGCGGTTTCCCGGGCCGTCCACCCGGCGTTGAACCCCTGCTTGCCCGCCTCGTAGATCAGTTGCAAGTAGTCACGTGAGGCGATGACGCCGTCCCGACCGCAGATTGGACCATGCCCTGGCACATAGCTCTCGGCGTCGAGGGCGGCAAGTTTGTCGAGTGCCGCGATCCATCCGGAGATCGAGCCTTCGATCGCGACCGGAGTCGAGTACAGGAACAGCAGATCGCCGGCGAAGACAATCCCCTCGCTGGGCAGTTGGACGGCGATATCAGCGATGGTGTGCGCCGCTCCGAAGTAGTGCAGGCTGAGGCTGCGCTCCTCAAGGTGAAGGTCGAGCCGATCGCTGAACGTCACATGCGGCAGCGTGAAGCGAACGCCCGTGAAGTCCCCTTCCGGGTGCAGCACCTGATGCGTCGCCGGGTCCGGCTGCCCCTTGCGGATCATTTCGGAGCGTGCGTTGACGTGGGCGTAATTGACCGCGCCGCTCAACAGGTGGGCAGCGAAGCAGTGGTCGCTGTGGTGATGGGTGATAATCAGGTGCTTGACGGGGTTGCTGATCACAGTGCGCACTTCGGCGAGGAAGGTTGCCGTCATGGGAATCGTGAGGAGCGTATCGACGATCGTGACTTCCTTGCCGTTGATGGCACCTGCGTTGCTAAGTCCCCAAGAGCCCTTCGCTTGCAAGTAGGCGTAGACATCATCGTTTAACTTTACCAAGCCGGTGTTCCATTCTCGCGATGGTAACGGCATCATTCATGCTCCCTTCGATTGTGGCTTACGCGCCGAGGTAAACCTCGCGCAGGCGGGGGTCGTTCTTCAGGTCGTTGGTGGTGCCTGACAGCGTCAGCACGCCGCGCTGCAGGGCGTACGACCATTGCGCAAGCCTCATGGCCAGGCTCACGTTTTGCTCGACGAGCAAGACCGTGATGCCCTGCCGATTGATCTCCTGGATTGCCTTATAGACCTCCACGACCACGAGCGGTGCGAGTCCCAGCGATGCCTCATCCAGCATGAGCAGGCGCGGTCGGGCCATGATTGCCCGCCCAATCGCGAGCATCTGCTGCTCGCCGCCGCTGAGTGACCACCCCAGTTGTGTGCGGCGTTCATGCAGGCGTGGGAAGAGCGTGTAGACCTGGACGAGATCGCTCTTGACGCCTGACCGGTCTTTGCGCGGCGTTGTCGCCACTTCGAGATTTTCTAGCACAGTGAGACCGGCGAAGATGCGGCGGCCTTCAGGCACGTGGCTGATGCCTGCGGCTGTGATCCGCTCAGGCGCCCAGTTGGTGATGTCCTGGCCCTCGAACAGAATCTGTCCCTGGCGGGGTCTGACCAGGCCCGAGATGGCTCGCAGCGTGGTGGTCTTACCAGCGCCGTTCGCACCGATCAAGGCGCTGCACGCTCCCGAAGGCACTTCAAAGGAGACCGAGTGCAGCACTGGACTGGCGCCGTAAGCGACGGTGACCTGTCGCAGTTCAAGCAAGGAGTTCCGCCTCCTTATCCGCCCCGAGGTACGCTCGAATCACGTCGGGGTTGTTCTGGACGTCCGCCGGTGTGCCCTCGGCGATCTTGCGCCCGAAATCCATGACCGTCAGGCGGTGGCACATGCTCATGATGAGCTCCATGTGGTGCTCGACGATCACGACGGTGATGCCGAGGCCGTTCACAAAGCGAATCTGGTCGGCAAGGCGTTCCCGTTCAACGGTATTCATGCCGGCCGAAGGCTCGTCCAGTAGCAGCAGTTTGGGCTCGGCTGCCGCGGCACGGGCGATTTCCACCAGACGACGTTCGCCGTACGAGAGCGAGACGGCCTCGAGCGGGGCCCGATCGGCGATCCCGAAGACCTCGAGAATCTCATACGCCCGGTTGCGCATGCTGTTCTCATCACGCCTGGCGCGCGGCGTGCCGAGCATAACGCCCCAGATGCTCGCTTTGACCGTGTGATCGAGGGCGACCATGACGTTGTCCAGCACTGACATCCCTGGCACGAGGCGGATGTTCTGGAAGGTGCGGCCCAGCCCAAGGCGGGCGCGATCGTGGGGCACCAGGTTCGTCACGGCCGTGCCGTCGAGAAAAATCTCGCCTTCCGTGACCTTATAAAAGCCGCTCAACAGGTTCAGTACGGTGGTCTTGCCGGCACCGTTTGGCCCGATCAGCCCGTGGATCTCGCCGCGACGCACCGTCATGTCAACAGAGTTGACGGCGTTCAGGCCACCAAACGACTTCACGAGCCCGTTGGTGGCGAGCATCGTCTCGTTCATGGTTGAGCACCGCCTTTGGCGATAGAACGCACCTGTTTCGAGAGTTTGCTCAAGGCGCCGCCGAGTCCGTTCGGCCAGACGATGATCAACACGACGATGGCGATGCCGTAGAGCAACATGTAGTACTGCTTCAGGCCCCGCAGCAGTTCCGGCAGGAGCGAGAGCACGATCGCCCCTACGGTAATACCCGGCAGAGAACCGCGCCCGCCCACAATCACCATCAGAACGAACGTGATCGTCGTGTGGGTCGTGAAGCTTTCGGGTGAGATGAAGGCGGTTTGGCTGGCGAAGATGCTGCCCGCGACGCTCGCATAGATTGCGCTCAGGCACAGCGCCAACAGCTTGCGGGAAAAGGCCGGTACACCCATCGCCTCTGCTGACGATTCACCTTCCCGAATCGCGATCAGCGAACGGCCAAAACGCGATTTCTCGATCCGGTGAGCAACAAAGATGCCGATCAAGGCAAACGCAAGCCAAAAGTAGTAGAACTCCTTTTCGCCTGACAGTGCGTGCCCGAACAGGGTGGGAGGGGGAATGCGTGTAATGCCGCCCACACCGCCAGTGACGTTCTCCCAGTTGACGATGACGGTGTGAATGATCTCCCCCGCTCCCATGGTCGCCAGACCGAAGTAGTAGAACTTGAGGCGCAGGGTGGCGGCGCCCAGGGCGAGCGCCACTAACAACGTGACCACCGCCGCCGCCGCCATGCCCACCCAGAAGTTCATGGCGAATTTGGTCGCAAAAATGGCCGATGCATAGGCCCCGATCCCCCAGAAGGCGGCATGGCAGAAAGCCATCTGTCCAGCGTACCCGTATATGAAGTTCAGGCCGACTGCCAGCAACACGTACATCCCCAGGTTGGACGCCAGTGTCATCTGGTAGCGCGTGGTGAGTAGCACGGGCAGGAGGAGGGCGACCCCCAGCGCAGCGGCCCACCCGATCTGTGACCAGCGGTCAGGCGGGGAGCCCTTCATTCTGGATGGCGCTTGCGGCACATTAAACTTTGTCGCCAACTCGTTCACCAAAAATGCCCCCCGGTCTGACGATCAGTACCGCCATCAAGATGATGAAAGCGTAGGCGTCCTTGTAGGCTGAGGAAATATAGTTCGTTGCAAAGATCTCGATCAACCCCAGGGAGAACCCGCCCACGAGTGCGCCCGGAATGCTGCCGAATCCGCCGACCACCACGGCTGCAAACGTCTTCAGCAGCAGGCTGGCGCCCATGGTGGTGGTAGCGAAATAGAGCGGCGCCACCAGAAAGCCGGCGATGCCGGCAATGACGCCGCTGGCTGCGAACGTCAGCCGCAGAATTCGGTTGACCGGCAGGCCCAACAGCTGTGCCGCCTGTTCATCGTTCGAGACTGCGCGTACCTGCTTGCCGAACATGGTCCTGGTCATGACCAACCCCAGCACTCCGAGGAGGAGTATGGTCACCACGGAGATGCCGATCTCCTGGGGCAGCAGCGTGGCGCCGAGGAAATGGATCGGCTCCTTGCCAAACAGGGGCGGCATGGAGATGGGGTACACGCCCCAGATCACCATGGCAAGGTTCTCCAACGCTACGCTCACGCCGATTGTCGCAATCACCTGCGATTTATGTGGCTGGCCGCGCAGGGGGTGATAGGTCGTGACTTCGAGCAGATAACCGAGCGCACCGACCAGCAAGGCTGTCAACAGGAGCGCCAGCACGACGTTGATGTGCAGCTTGGACACCAGCCACGCACCGATGAAGGCGCCAAACATCAGCCACTCCCCCTGGGCGAAATTGACGACCCCGGAGGCGTTCCAGATCAGAATCAGACTCACCGCCAGCAACGCGTACACCCCACCTGTGATGAGCCCGCGTAAGGCCAGTTCGAGCACACGTGCTCCCCCTTTCTTAATGGCGGCCCTTGCGTATACGCCGGGGGGCCGCCGCTATCGCGCTTACTTCTTCCCGAAGTCGTAGGTCTTGCGCATCTCCACGGCCTTCTTGTTGAACTGGTAGACGGCGTACTGAAAGCAGCTTTCGCCGTCTGCGTGCATGGTGTAAGTGCAGGTGGTGCCCTCGAAGTTCTGCAGCTTCTGGAGCGCATCACGAATCGCCTTGTTGTCGGTGGTCCCGGCCTGCTTGAGCGCTTCGCCCAGCATCATGGTGCCATCGTAGTGAAGGGCGGCGTTGGCGTCTGCGTCCAGATTGTACTTGGCCTTGAAGTCCTGGCGGAACTTCGTGGCGAGCGGGGTCGTGCTCCCCTGGTAGACACCCTCAAGCACAACGTAGACACCGTTGACCTCGTCATCGCTGAAGAGCTCCAGGGTCTTC
>JAQBPS010000555.1 GCA_028287415.1 Bacillota bacterium
CGTCAGCTGCCCCTGCCAGGGCGCCGCCGCCTGGTCCGGCTTGTGCGACAGGCCGGTGGTCTCCCGGTTCTCGGCTGTAACGGCGCTCCCGGCCGCCCAGGCGTTGGCTTTCTTGTCCCAGACCTCCTCGGCTGCACCCGCCGCCTTGATCCGCACGGCACAGCAGACGAACGCCTTCAGATCAGCCGGACCCAGCGCCTTGCCGTTTTGGAGCACCGGCCCGACCTTGACCGTGACCGGCTCTTCGGCTTTGGGCAGCAGTTCGCCGTCGGCGGCGGGCGACTGGTCTTTCTTGGCGAGCAGGGGCCTGGCCACGGTCAACGGCGACGGCATGGGGCGATCCCTCCCGATCCCTACAGAATGTTGCCGACGCCGGGCGAGTAGGAGGCGCTTATGACCGCCTGCGCCTGCACCACGGCGGCCATCAGAATCCCGCTGAACTGGGCCAGGGGCGTGTTGATCGTCAGCCCGCTGCCAGCCGTGATCTGGGCGTTGAGGCAATTGATCTTGAGGCTCCCGGCCCCCGCGTCGATCGTCAGGACGGGGGCCGGCTTGTCGGCCAGCTGGACGGTCTGGCCGCCCGCCGTCTTGATGGTGATCGTCTCAGCGCCCGGCGTGTCGTCCAGTTCGATCACATGGCCGGCCCGGGACTGGATCACCCGTTTCTTGGCCGATGTGGCCGGCGGCTTGTCCTTGCCCCAGAGATAGCCGACCACGTACGGAAAGCGGATGTCGCCCTGCTCGAAGGCGCACAGGCACTCGTCGCCCGGTTCGGGCATGTAGTACTGGCCGGACTTGTCGCCGGCCATCGGCACGGCAATGCGGGCCCAGTCACTCTCATCTTCCTCGTTGAGCACGGGGAACCGGAGCTTCACCCGGCCGGTGGCTTCATCCACCTTGGTCACAAGGCCGATGATCACGCCCGGCACACGGGCGGGCCGGTCACCGCCCGCCGCGTCCGACAGGATCTCCAGCAAGCTCATAGCGAGGTCCTCCTTGCCTGGAACTCAGTCCGATAGCCCTGGGCACCAAACTTGTGGGTACAGGCGGTCAGGTAGTAGTCACCTTCCAAAACCGGGTCGATCCCCTTGATGGTCACCTCGCCGCCGGGCTTCAGGTCCGGCATGCCGATCGTGGCGCCACGGACGGTGACGAAATCCTGCATCAGCCGCTGCAGCCGGGCCACGGCCAGCGCCTTGGCTTCCTGCTCGCTGCGCACCGGGATGTCGGTGATCACCACGGGCTGTGCGCCGAAGACCTGCTCCCGGGCCTTGGGGCCCGTAAAGCCGGCCCCGGCCACCATGGCCAGGTCCAGATCGGTGGTCTTGTACTTGATCGTCTTGCCTTCTTTGCCGTTCCAGGAGCGGACTTCCACGGCCGACGGCTGGTTGCCGATGTTCAGGGAGAGGCTCAAGCTCTCCAGCGTGTGGCCGTATTCCAGTACCAGCTTCTGCGGCGCCCCGTCGGGCGGGGGGCGGAAGTAGAGCGTGTCGCCCCGCACGAAAACCTCATGGCCGACGCGGCCGGCGCACTCCTTGAGAAAGGCAGCGTCTGATTGATTAAACTGGTAGATGTAGTCCAGGGGCGGGTCAATCGTCGGGGGCGTGATCTCAGTCTTGAGCGGGCTCTTCTTGGTGTCCTTGTTGGCCAGGTCGACCACATCCTTGACGATGCGGCTGATCGGCTTGCCGGCATAGCTCTTGTTGCGGGTGTTGCCCTTGAGCCGGTGCAGCCCGTCGCTGCCGTCGATGGTGATCGTGGCCGGACCGCCGCTCGGAAAAACGGGCATCAGTTTCGTAATCTCCGCCATGATCAGCTTCCGCTTCCAGGAGGGATAGCCCATGGTGATCTCCAGCGGCTGCCCCAGGCCGAAGGGGAACTGTGGGGTGGGCTGAAGGCCGACGATCTGGGCGGGCTTTGTCGCGATGTACTTCCGCTTCCGCTGGTTATCGTCCCAGTTGATCAGGGTGACGGTGAAGCTGTCAATGTCGCTCACGGACTGCTGCACCGTCACATCGATCACCTCGCCGTAGCCGATGCCCGACACCGCCAGCTCCTTGTCGCCGCCCAGGATCACGCTCAGGTACGGCGCCCAGGTCTCGACCTGCATCACCTTGTTGGTGTCGGTCACAGCGCTTCCTCCTCCGCAGGCATGGGCGGGATGACCAGCAGGGTGCCCGGGGCCAGCCGCCGCGGATCGGTAATCCGGTTGCGCCGGGCGATCAGCCGCCACTGGCCGGGATCGCCATACTCCTGGGCCGCAAGGGCGCTGAGCGTCTCCCCCTGCCGCAGCGGACGCACCTTCGTCCGGTCAGGGCTCGACCGGGGCGGGTCGGTCAGTTGCACGCCGATGGGCCGGTACTCCTTGAACGTGACGTCCACCGTGGCCCGGAGCGCCTCGCCCTTGTAGTTGAAGAGCAGGTAGCGGGCCTTGGCCTGGGCGAGCACGCCGATGAAGCGCAGGCTGCCCCAGTCGACCCGGCAGAGGGGCGGTGCGTGGCTCTCCCCCTGGACCTTCATCAGGTCGCTGATCTTGCCGACAAAGAGCCGGGCATCGGTGCACGGGGCATCGTCCAGCTGTTTGGGCTCGGTGGTGTCGATGAAGAGCTGCATGGTCAGCGTCCGGCCCTGCCCGTGCACGAACTGGAGGACCGGGCTGTCCAGCCCGGGGATATGCGTCTCGCTGATCTGGTTCAGCTGCTCGAGGCTGTATTCGGTCGGATTGAAC
>JAQBPS010000692.1 GCA_028287415.1 Bacillota bacterium
TGGGCACGGATACGCATATCATCCTGATGCCGCCCTACAGCACGCCGACGCCGTTGCCGCATCCGTTTGCCGGGATGCTCACGGGCGGACTTTCCAGCGATGTCAACATTGGCGGGCTGCCGGCCGCGATCGTCGGCTCGACGGCGGATAATGTGCCCCCGCACATCCCGCAGGGCGGCCCGTTTCAGAGCCCGCCTGCCAACAAGGGCGAGATCATCATGGGCAGCGGCACGGTCATGATCAACGGCAAGCCTGCCGCCCGCATGGGCGACACCGCCAATACCTGCAACGACCCCGCTGACGCCCCCGTGGGCTCCGTGATCGCCGCCGGCACTGTGTTCATCGGATAATCCGAGGGGGTGGCAAGCGTGGAACGACCGGACCTGGGCACCGACATCCAGCTGCAGCACCGGCTCACCCTGGGGAGCGCCCTGCAGCTGGAAACGGTAGGCGGCGACCTGGTGACCACCACCGGCCTGGACAACCTGTCACAGGCGCTGTGGCTGCGGCTGGGCGTCCCACGTGGCGACCTTACCAACCTGGGACACCCCGACTTTGGCAGCCGGCTGCACCTGCTGATCGGCCGGCTCGCCACCCCGGAGACCCTGGCCCTGGCCCGGGCATACGTGCGGGAGGCCCTGCGGCGGGAGCCGCGCATTGCTGAAGTTTCCCGGGTGGACGTGGCGGTGAACCCCGTCGACCGGGGTGAGCTGCTGATTGCGATCTCGCTGCGCCCGGTCGGAAAGGCCGATCCGATCGACTTGTCCCTGACATTCGCCCTGGAGCCCGGGCAGGTGGAGGCGACCGCACATGCAGCCGCCGGGCGGTAAGCGCAGCTACGAGACGATCGTCACCGAGATGCTCCAGCGCCTGCAGGGCGGCGGGGTTCTGACCGACGTCAACCCCGGCAGCGTCGTACGCACCCTCACCGAGGCCTTCGCCCGCGAGATGGCGGAGGCCTATGCCCGCCTGTCCGTCATCTATGAAATGGGCTTCATCGACACCGCCACGGGTGAGTCCCTCGACCACCTGGTCGCGCTGCTGGGCCAGGAACGGGTTGATGGGCTGCAGGTGGTGGGCGAGGCGATCTTCAGCCGGGACGCACGGGTGCTCGGGCGTGTCGTGATCCCCGATGGCACAACGCTGCAGATCAAGAAAAAGGCGACCGGCAAGGAGGTGGCCTACCGGACCACCCGGGAGGCGGAACTGCCCGCCGGTCAGTCGGTCGTTACCGTGCCGATCGCCGCCGATGTGCCCAAGGGCGAGGCCGCGGACCAGGCGACGCTCCTGCCCGAGGACGTGGGCGATGCCCGGCAGGTTGAGTCGCTGGCGGGCATTGGCAGCGTCACCATTCCCCGCCCCACGGCCCCCCGCGGCAACCGTGAGACCGATGACGGCCTGCGGCAGCGGGTCAAGGGGCTGATCAACGCCGTCGGCGGCGGTACAACCAAGGCGATGGAGCGGGCGATCCTGGGGACGGGCAAAGTCAGCGGGGTCGTCTTTCGCGACGCGGCGGCGGGCGGCGCCCCGGCCCTTCAGCCCGGCGAGCTGGAGGTGGTCGTCGACCTGGTGGAGGGCGACCTGAGCGGCACTGCCGTCTATGAGGCGATCTGGAACGCTATCAACGCGGTGAAGGGACCGGGTGTGCTGGTGCGGCTGAAGGGCATCAGCGAGCGGATCATCAGCTTCAGCCTCAAGGTGAAGCCGTCCGCCGCCAGCCTTTCCGTGGAGAAGCGGCAGGCCTTGCGCCGGGCGGTTGAGCAGGCGGTGAGTGCCGCGGTTGCGGAGGTGCCGGTGGGACAGCAGCTGCTGTGGAATCCGCTCCAGGCGAAGGTGCTGAGCGTGCCGGGCGTGCTGGATATCGCCGATGGGACGGTGATCACCTGCGGGGGGACCGACTACCAGCCGGCAACCGCCGTGGTCAAGGCGATTCCGGCTGACCCCCTCGGCCCGCTGGAGCGGCTCGTGCTGCCCAGGCAGGGGGCGGCGGTCACGGTGATGATTGAGGGCGAAACCATCGTCACTGTCCGGCTGAAGGCCGACTTCACGGCGGCTGAACCCGCCACCGCAAAGCCGGATGGGTCGCTGCGGGCGGCCATCGCCCGGGCGATCGAGGCACGGCTCCAGGCGAAAAACGGGGTGAGCGGCGACCGGAGCCTGACGTACGCCGACGTGGCCGACGTGGCGAGGGGGGTGCCAGGCGCCGGACCGCTGCTCAAGAACCGCAGCCTGCGCGTGCTGGTCCGCTCGGAAGCGGCCGGCGCCGAGGGCGAGATCACTGCCGCCACACCGTTCCAGCTGGGGCCGGACGAGGTGCTCTACCCGCACCCCGACGGCCCGGACTGGGGGGACATGCCATGACCGTCAAGCCGGAAGAGGCGGTATTCCGGCATCTGCCGCTGATGTATCGCAAGGCCGGGCAGGCCGGGAGCGGTGCGTTCACCCTGGCGGCCGCCCTGGGGCGGGGTTCCGCCGATCTGGAGCGAGCCGGGCGCCAGGTGCTGGAGTCGCGCTTTATTGAGCACGTGAAGGATATGGAGGACCTCCAGCGGCTGGCTGGCCTGTTTGCCCTGGCGCCCTGGCCGGAGGAGGATTTGGAAGAATTTCGCTTCCGGGTCCGGCAGATGGCCGGGATCTACCTCGGCGGCGCCGCCACTGCCAAAGCGATGCTGCAGGTGTTGGGCGCCGCCTGTGACTCCGAGCTGGTGAG
>JAQBPS010000697.1 GCA_028287415.1 Bacillota bacterium
CATAGACCAGCGTAAACAGCAGCGAAGCGCCGAACCCCAGGAACATCCGGAGCAGCGAGCGCCCTGCGTAGTAGGGCAGGTAGATCGGGTCCAGGCTGATCGCCGGCTGTTGCGCCGCGGACAATGGAGCAAGCATGCCGGAACCCAGGTGCAGGAACGCATACAGTACAGAAAAAACAAACACAGCGACGGCAAGGTCGGCAAGACCAAGCCGCCGCGGCAGAGCCGGACGGTTGTACATGGCCATGGGCGGCGGCCTCCTCTCCATCGGCGCAATTTGCATCATGCACTAACGCATCCAGCAGGATCAGAGTTCGCAGTTCGGGCAGCGCGGGTCACAGGGTTCCGGGTGAATTAACACCTCGCTGCGCGGAAATTCCGCCTGGATCGCCTGCTCAATGCGATCGCAAAGCTGGTGTACATGCTCCAGGGACCAGCTCCGGTGAACCACCAGGTGGAAGTCAATGTATCGCTCGCTGCCGGCGCGGCGGGTACGCAGGCCGTGGAAGCTTATGAACTCATTGGCGTTGCTCTCGATCAGTGAAGCAATCCGCGTTTCTTCTTGCTTCGGCAAGCGGGCATCCAACAGGGGCTGTATTGCCTCCCGACAGAGTTCCCAGCCCGCATGAGTGATCATGACCGCCACGATGAGCGCCACCACCGGATCAAGCCAACCAATCCCGGTAATCCGCACCATCAGCAGCCCCACGAACACCCCGAGCGATGTGTACACATCAGTGCGAAGGTGCATGCCATCAGCGTGCAGCGCCATCGAGTCTTCGGTTTTTGCGACGCGAATCAAGTAGCTCGAGATGAACCAGTTGACCGCAGCCGATGCACCCATGACCCACAGGCCCACACCGACCTCTGGAGCACCGTGGGCGCCGCGCAGCTTGCGAATCGCCTCCCAGATGATCCAGCCTGCTGCAACAATGATCAAGAAGCCCTCCACCAGGGCTGAGAAGTTCTCGATCTTCCCATGGCCGTAACGATGCTGCTCGTCAGCGGGTACGCTCGCGGCTCGGACCGAGAACATGGCAATGATTGCCGCTATCAGGTCGATGCCAGAGTGAATCGCCTCGGACAGGATGCTGACGGAACCGCTCGCGAGACCTGCCAGGACTTTCAGGATGACCAGCAATGTATTGCTGGCTACCGACAGCGTGGCGGCCTGTTGCTTGTTGGCCAAGCGATCACACCTTCCGGTACAGGGGTGGGAAGTGCCCATGTAATGGGGGCGGCAAAGAATCTTTCCCGGGGGAAACATCCCTTACACGGTGAAAGACCCGACAGAGCAAATGCTCTGCGGGTCTTTCGTTGCAACTGTGCGTGTATCGTACCATGACCGGGGTTGTTCCGGCAAGCGTTCCTGACGGTACAGACATATGGAGCCCAGATTGCACGCCCGGGTGAGCAGTTGGTCACCGATCACGGGGATGTCCAATCGGTGAGGGGGAGGATGACCCGTTCGTTTATGGGGTGGTATGCAGTCTTATGCATATCGGGCGAACAAGTATGCAGGTGCGACGGCGTCAATTATACAGCGGATACCGCTCGAATATATAAAGATGCATTTGTGAGTAAAACGGGTACGACGCGAAAGCATACGATCATACCAAGAACTGCAACGCGAGGGCACAAAGAGTTGGCAGTCGTCATCCGCGATGAAGGCATCCCTAAGTTCCTTCGGTTACCCTCATGCGTTACATCTACAATTGAGCCGACGCGGTGAGAGTTTCGCGATAGTCTCTTACACAAAACAGGACGCTGCGTCGGCATGCTCCTGTTTTTTTCATCCGTCAGACGGGCCCCGGTTCCTGGCCCGACCTTTGTCTTGATGCGCGCAGCCCTGCGCACCTTCGCCTTCTCGGCCTTCACCTGCCTGATGGCGGTCATGAGCTTCACGTTCACATTCCGCTTCTGGGTCTCGCTATCGGCGAGGGAGGCCCACTAGACGGTGCCATGGTTCGCACCTTGCATTCGTTATCCATAAGTCTGTGGAACTAAGTTGTCCCAGTACGGGGCCACTGAAGTAGAGCGAAGCGGGCATTGTGTTGGCACACGCAGTTGCCGGCGGATGCGGTCTGCGCTATCGGTATTCCTCAAGCGACAGTTCCGGTCCAGGCCAGCCGGGCGTGGGGCGCGGCCGGCGGGGCAGGGTCCGGGCCAGGTCGAGCGTTGCGGCGGCCGGCCGGGACTCAAACCGAATTTGTTGTTCATCGCCCGCTGACCAAGCGACGGTTTGGCACTGCCGCAATGTGATACTCCGCGGCACTTGCGAAGTAAGGCACAGGCGGTCCCCGGGTGAGTTCAGTGGGCAAGCAGGGGTAGGCGCAGAGAAACAATTATGTCCATCCCGGTCATTGTCAGCATTGTGCTGAGGCACCTGGAAAATCGTCCAGTTTTTTCACCGCCCTCCCTGAACTGAAGTGAAAAATTCGGACGTTGTTCCGCCAAGGGACGCTCAGATCGTGCTCTGGGAGGCAGATCTCGTCTTCTAGAGGGCAAATATCGTTCTCTCTGGTAGCCCGACTGGCTATAAATGGTAGTTAATGGTAAAATACGACGTAGTTCATCCGAATTTTTCAACTCAACCATCCGGCCCCGGTGTAAAAAATGGACGCTTAGGATCAAGCAGCAGTTGGGCGGGGTCCAGGCCAGCCGGGCGTGGGGTGCGGCCGGAGGGGCAGGGTCCAGGCCAGGTCGGGCGTTGGGGCGACCGGCCAGAATCGGCGGTCGAGCGCGTTGCACAAAACAGGACTCTGCTTCGGCAGGGTCCTGTTTTTTGTGCCTTCTGTTGTACCTCAGCCCAATGTGACTTTTTGTATACGCAGAAATTAGGTTTTATAAGGTTAGTTCGGAGGTTGTAACAACATTGGAATTGAATATCTAGTTGATGAATACGAGGGGGGATGAGTGTTTGAAGCTGTGGACGCTTGATCGTCGCCCGGCAGCGGTGCTTCTGGCGGTGCTGGTGGGGCTTGTCGCCGGCTGCAGCGGCGGGGCCGGTTCGGGGAACAGTCCGGGAGACGCCAGCAGCAAAGCGGGGCAGGCGACGGCCGGTGCCAAGCCGGGTGGGGTGCTCACGATGGCTCGGCCCCGTGAACCCGACAGCCTGGACCCCATTGTCCCCACTGACAATGAGTCGATTTACACGATGCTCTTGATTTACGACCAGTTGGTCCGCGTGGCCAAGGACGGGAAGTCCGTGGAGGCGGGCCTGGCCGAGACCTGGGAGACGAGCCAGGACGGCAAGACGTTCACCTTCCACCTGCGCCAGGGCGTGAAGTTCCACAACGGCGACCCGGTGACGGTCGATGACGTGATTTACTCCCTCAATCGGGTGAAGAGCGACAAGAAGAGCGGCTGGGCAGACATGTACGCCGACATTGACACGATTGTGGCCAAGGATGCGGCTACCCTGGTGATCACGACCAAGCGGCCGTATGTCCCCATGCTCGCCAACCTCTCCATGTTCGCCGCATCGATCGTGCCGAAGAAGCTGGGTGAGTCCGGCTACGATTTTAATGCAAAGCCGGTCGGCTCCGGTCCGTTCGTGTTCGATCACTGGAGCAAGGGCACGGAGATTGTCCTGAAGAAGAACCCCGACTACTGGCAGAAGGGGCTGCCGTACCTCGACGAGGTCAGGTTCCTCCTGGTTGCGGAGGACAACACCCGCAACTTGAAGCTACAGGCCGGCGAGGTAGACATCGCAGCTGATGTACCCTTCAGCAGCATCGCGGAGCTGAAGAGCAATCCGGACGTCACGGTGAAGGCTGAGCCGCTGATGCGGGTGGACTTCATCACCATGAACACGACCAGGAAGCCGTTCGACGACGTCAAGATTCGTCAGGCGGTTAATTACGCGGTGGACAAGGATGCGCTGATCCAGGCGGTCCTGTTTGGCAACGGCAAGCCAGCCAACACCTTCCTGCCCCCCATGCTTTACCATGACGACGCCGCCCCCGGCTACAAGAACGACGTGGCGAAGGCCAAGGAGCTGATGACACAGTCAAGCCAGCCAAACGGCTTCAAGACGACCCTCAACATCGCGTCCGGGGATAGCCTTCAGAATCAGGTCGCGATTATCGTCAAGGAGCAACTGGCAAAGATCGGCATCGACGTGACGATTCAGCAGCTGGAGTCAGGCGTCAAACGCAAGGCGTTCCGGGACCTGAACTATGACCTGTCCTACCAGCTGATGACGTCAGATGTGATCGACCCGGATGAGCTGACCATGTTCGGCGGCGCCTCCGCGACCAGGACCTTCTGGACCGGGTACAACAACCCGAAGGTGGACCAGCTGGCGAAGGACGGGCAGGCGGAAACCGACCCGGCGAAGCGGGCGCAGATTTACAAGGAGATCCAGAAGATCCTGAGCGACGATGCGCCCTACATCTACCTGTACTACGTGCCAGCCGCCAACGTCACCAGCAAGCGCGTTCAGAACTTCACACCGCTGCTCACTGGCAACTACCGGCTGGAAGAGGTGCAGCTGTCCAAATAGCGGCGGAGGGGGGCGGCCATGGACTACACGTCATACCTGGGGAAGCGGCTGGCCCAGCTGGTGCCAGTACTGCTCGGCCTCACAGTCGTCGTCTTCCTGATGATTCACAGCATCCCCGGCAACACGGCCGATGCCCTGCTCGGTGACAAGGGTACCCCGGAAAACGTGGCGCGGCTGACCCAGCAGCTGGGGCTGGATCGGCCCCTCCCCGTCCAGTATCTCTACTTCGTCAAGAACCTCGTCTCGGGCGACCTCGGTCAGTCGTACCGGTACGGCCAGCCAGTGCAGGCTCTCCTGGCCGCGCGGCTGGGACCGACCCTCTTTCTTACGCTGTATGCGGTGGGCCTGTCGGTGCTGATCAGCCTGCCGCTCAGCATTCTGGCGGCTGTACGGCAAAACCGGTGGCCCGATCTGGCGGTACGAACGCTGAGTCTCGGTGGCTTTGTCATGCCCTCGTACTGGGTTGCGCTGATGCTGATGTTGCTCTTCAGCATCAAGCTCCGGATCCTCCCGCTATCCGGGTACGGCCGGAGCATCCCTGACCACTTCCGCTACCTGCTGCTGCCAGCGTTCACGATCGCAGTGGCCCAGGCGCCTGTCCTGATCCGGCCCTTGCGAGCGAAGATCCTTGCCACCCTGCGCGCCGATTTCGTCATGACAGCCTGGGCCAAGGGCGTGCCGGCCAGCCGGGTCATGCTGGCACATGTCCTGCGGAATTCGCTCATCAGCACCATCACCATTCTGGGCGTCAACATCGGCTGGATGCTGGGAGGGGCAGTGATCGTGGAGACCGTTTTCTCTGTGCCCGGGCTCGGCTCCCTGTTGATCGAGGCGATTACCAAGCGCGACTACCCGGTCGTGCAGGGGCTGACGCTCTGCATGGCGGCCATGGTGATGTGTATGAACCTGATCACCGACCTGGTGTACACCGTGCTCGACCCGCGGGTGGACTATGGGAAGTGAGGCGCGCGCGGTGCAGACGCCGCAGCGCATTCGCGTCTTCCCCCGGCTCCGCATCTCCGGCCAGTGGAACCTGTACGCCGGGTTGGCCGTGGTCGGGATGATGCTATTCCTCAGCTTGCTGGCGCCATGGATCAGTCCGTACGACCCGGTGCAGAACGCCTTGTCAGTGGCTTTGAAGGCACCCAGCGCGGCGCACTGGCTCGGGACGGACAACTTCGGCCGGGACATCTTCACCCGTGTGATCTATGCGGCGCGCCTCGACCTGCAAATCGGTCTGATTGCTGCAGCTGTCCCGATGGTGATCGGGGTGGCGCTCGGGGCGTTGGCGGGCTACTTTGGCGGCTGGCTAGACGTGATCGTCATGCGCATTGTTGATGTTACTGTCAGCATCCCTTTCCTGGTGCTGATTCTGTCCCTGATGGCGATCCTGAGCCAGCGGGTGGGCTCCGGGCTTTCGAGCATGTACATCGCCGTGTTCCTCGCCGGCTGGACCGCCTATGCCCGCATCATCCGGGCGGAGGTTCTGGTGCAGAAACAGCAGGAGTATGTCCTGGCCTGTAAAGTGCTGGGCTATGGGCACGCCCGGATCATCTTCCGGCACATCTTGCGCAATGCGATTACGCCGGCGATCGTGTTCGCCATGTCCGACATCGTGATGTGCATTCTCCTCGCCTCCTCGCTCAGCTTTCTCGGCCTGGGCGTGAAACCGCCCACCCCGGAGTGGGGAGCGATGGCCGCCGAGGGGCGCAACTTCATGCTCCAGGCGTGGTGGATCACCACGATGCCCGGCCTGGCGATCGGTGTGACGGGTCTGGGTTTCAGTCTGATCGGCGACGGCCTGGCGGATCGAATCGACCAGGGCGATTAAACAAGGAGAGATTGTCATGAAGGTCTTCGTCTCTGTCGATATGGAGGGCATCAGCGGCATCGTTCACAATCAGGACGTGAACCCGGGCCATGCCCGCTGGTCTGAATCCCGCGCCCTGATGACCGGTGACTGCAATGCCGCAATTGAAGGCCTGCTTGAGGCCGGCGCCACAGAGGTCGTGGTCAACGAATCCCACGCGTCCATGCGAAACCTGCTCCTGGAGGCGGTTCACCCCGCTGCGACAGTCGTGCGCGGCTTTCACAAGTCCCAGTGCATGGTAGAAGGGCTGGACCGCTCCTTTGACGCTGCGGTGTTCGTCGGCTACCACGCCCGGGCCGGCAAGGCCGGCGTCCTGAGCCATACGATCTCGGGCAAGAACTTCTGGGAGGTCCGGATCAACGGCAAGCCCGTGGGCGAGACGGCGATCAACGCCCTGATCGCCGCCGCCCATGGAGTGCCTGTGATCATGGTGTCCGGGGACGACGTGCTGTGCGACGAGGTGCGGGCCGATCTGGGCGACGGCGTGGTGACCATTCAGACGAAGCGGGCGATT
>JAQBPS010000707.1 GCA_028287415.1 Bacillota bacterium
AATTCGCCGGCCGCACTATTTTGGGCCGGTCTCGCCAGAAGGGGCCGAGGAGTTAATTCCTCGGCCCCTTGCGGTCACTTGGTGACTACAGTGTTTGGATTAACGCTTGGAAGCGCGGTAGCCGGCGGCAACCGCATCTCCTGACGTATAGAAGCAATCCTCGGCATTGGTCTTATCGTAGAACTGACCCGTCGCTGTATGGTAGATCATGCTGCTCCGGTTCCCCTTGATATACGCGATGCCATTCTCGACGCACTGACCATTACGTGGAGCGAACCGGCCGGTCTTGGATGCCGGAACTGGCGTGGGCGCAGGTGCAGGTGCCGGAGCCGGGGCGGGCTTTCGCGCAGGTGCCGGTGCTGGCGGAGCTTCCGCTGCCATCGCCGGCTGGACGTCCATGCCCCACATGCCCCGTTTGCCCTCGCGGGCCGACACCTGGAGTTGGTGGAACTGGTCCACATACTTGACGTTCGGCGGAATGGTCATGATCTGTGCATAGCCTTCCTGGACCAGTGTGGCATTGAACAGTTCCTGGCCGAGCCATACATATGCAAGCGCCCGACCGTAATGGTCGTTGTGCTCGACGTCATACTCCAGCCGCACCGACTGCCCGCTCAGCCGCTGCTTTGTGTACGCCGATGCTTCCGGACCGAACGGCTCTACTGGCTTGTGGGGATCAACCGTCTCGGGTGTGTTGACGCCGATCAGCCGCACCTTGAAGGTCTGACCGGCACTCTCGACCTCGATCGTATCCCCGTCGACAACCCGGACGACCCGTGCGTCCGCCAGCCCGGCCGGGGCTGCGGGACTTGCTGCTGTCGGCGCCGCCGTGGCCTCAGTGGCAGTGCCGGTACTGCTGGAGTTGGGTTGCGAGCTTGCAGGGGTGGCATCTGCGACCGCCGGGGGCTGGGGCGCCGCTATTGGCACTGGGATCGGTGCCACCGGCACCGGGGCTGCGCCAGCAGATTTAGTTTGTGCCGGTGCAGGGGCCACCGCCGGCTCCCTGACGGCAGTCTGGCCGTGCATCGGTGGCTGTGGCGACCCGATCATGGCCGCAATGAGCAGCACAAAGCTGCCGCCTAAAATCACGCCACCGGTTTTCCGCTTGGTGACGCGCCACGCATTGATCGGCCGGATCACATTGAGGATGCCGGCCGCCATTCCGACCAGGCCGAGCGCAGTCAAGCAGGAGACCCATCGCGGGAGAGCACTGTCCCACAACGCCCCCAGGATAAAGGCAACGAAGCTCAGCAGCAGCACGGCTGCCGCTGTCGAGCGTCGATGGATCCGCAGCAACGCGATCGGGCGGAAGAGCGAAATCACGCCCACTAGTCCGCCGAACACGCCACAAAGCAACAGGAACACACTCACTGAACTCTCCTCCATCTACCACGGATCTTGGTCTGCAAATGCCGGGGTTGTCACCCGGTCACGTTTGCTTCCACGGGGACCGCACCGCGTTGCGAACGCAGCCACCAGAAAACCAGAGCGATCGCCAGCAACAGTCCGATTCCCCCGTCGACCAGAAAGCCCATGGAACCGTTAAAGTGCTCGATCACTGCACCGGTAAGCAGGGCGCCTACCGGCGTCGTCCCGGTGAACATCAACTGATACAGGCTGATGACGCGCCCGCGCAATTCATCAGGTACCAGCACCTGCAGACTGGTATTGGTATCGGCGGTGTACATGATCTGCGACAGGCCCATGAGGAAGACGCAGGCGCACGCCAGCGAGAAGGCGTGCACAAAGTACATGAGCGTCGTGACAGTGCACAGGGCCAGGCCGGAGGCGATGAGCGGCTTCAGGTTGCGACCTTCTTTGCCCCGGAATGCCAGCAGCATCGCACCGACAAGGGCGCCGGCCCCCAGGGAAGACATGAGATAACCATACCCTGGTGCGCCGATATTGAGCACGCTGGACGCCATAACCGTAACGAGGACCTGGAAGTTGATCACGAACAGACCGATCACAAGCAGCAAGGCCATGAGGAAGAAGACGACAGGGGTCCGATACGTATAGCGCAGCCCGTCCATGATGTCGCTCGAGATCGGTTTCTTCTCGCGGGCCTTGGGCAACCCCTCGGCGGTGGTCAGCAGCAGGGCGGCGATTACGGCCATGTAGCTGATACCATCAATCGTGAAAGCTGACACGAGCCCATACTTGGCGATCAGCACACCGGCCACCGCCGGACCGAGCAGGCGGGCGCCGTTTACCAGGGCAGAGTTGAGGGCGATCGCGTTGCTCAGGTTTTCCTTACCGCCGACCATGTCTACCACGTACGCCTGGCGGACCGGCATATCCAGCGTGCGAGTGATACCCAGCAGCAGCGCCATTATGGCGACATGCCAGTATTGGACATGGCCGGAGTAGACAAGTGCCGACATGATGAAGGCCAGGAGCATCATGATCGTCTGAGTGACGACCAGCGTCTTGCGTTTCGGCAGCCGATCGGCGAGCGCCCCCGAGTAGAGGGCGAGGAGCAGGGTCGGTAGGAACTGTAATGCGCTGATCAGCCCCAGTTTGAATGCGGAATGGGTCAGCGTGACGATCAGCCAGGACTGGGCGACGGACTGCATCCAGGTACCGGTCTGGGAAATCAACTGGCCGGAATAGTACAGTCGATAGTCCCTGTGACTGAAAGCACGCAGGCCGTTCGGAAACCGCATTGACTGCGCCCCCAGATTTCATTAGCGTTTGGTTTCAGGATACTTCGTGGTGTTAAGTTTTTCAAGGGGGGCGATGCAATCAGGGGCCGGGGAGTTACCTCCCCGGCCCCTGCTTATCATTTCGTGACCACGATTGTCCCTTTCATTTCGGGGTGGATCGAGCAGTAATAGTCATACGTGCCCGGTTCCTGGAAGGTGTATTCGTACTTATGGCCTGGGTCGATGTGCCCGTCGCCGAAGGCGTTGGTCGGGGTGGCCACGGCGTGGGCCAGGCTATCGGCGTTCAGCCAGGCGACGGTGGTGCCGGCCTTCACCTGCAGCTCCGGCGGGTCGAACATCAAAGAGTGGATCACCACGTTCATGGTCGGGCCGGCCGCCGCACCAGTCACCGGCGGCGGATCCTGCTTCGGCTGAGCGGGCGCAGGGGCAGGAGGCGCAGGCGCTACGGCCGGGGCTGCGGGGACTGCCGCAGGCTTGGGCGCTGCGAGGTCGGGCGGCTGTAGCAGGCTGCGGGACGCCTTCACAGCGTCTGCCGCGGCAGGCCCGATCAGCAGTTCGCCGGCATCGGCAGTGAACGCAGCTTTCAGACCGAAGTAGTCGGCCAGCGGCTGCACGGGTACAAGCATGGTCTGGCCCGCCTGCCTGGCTGCCACAGGCACCGGCAGCTCACCTTTTTCGGTCACGGCGCTACCATGTTGCGCCGTCATCTGTACGCGTTGCTGCGCACGTTGGAACGTGGCGGTTTCAGCCGAGAGATCCAGCGTGAGCTGCGCTCCGAGTGCTTGCGCAACGAAGTCAGCCGGGGCCAGCAGGACCCCATTCACGACAATGGGGCGGGCCATGAGGACCAGGGGCGTCCCGTGCACATGGGCCCGCACCTCCCCGGCCTTCAGGTAGCTGACGGTGCTCAGATCTCCTGGCAGCGCCACAGCCGCGCCATGATCGGCGTGGTTGACGGGCGCCGGGCTGTTGCCGTCATCCACCTGCACCATCGTGTGAATACCGCCGGGATACAGGCCGCTGTTGAGGTTGTCGACAATCGCATGGCTGTGGAACGGGTAGGTCCCCGTCTGGTCGAGCGTGACCAGCAGGTCGTAGCGCTCGCCCGGCCCGATCGAGATGGTATCCTTGCTCTCCGGTTGCGGGAGCGGGCGACCGTCACTGGCGATCACATCAAAATGAAAACCGTGCATATGCATGCTCTTCCAGGTGTACCCGGCGTTGATCAGGCGCACGAGGACCCGGTCGCCCTTCTTGCCATGGATCATATCGGCTGGATCGTTCATTGTGTCCGGAAAGGAACGTCCATTGATGAAGAAGTACGTTGGGTTGTAGCTGGTCCGGTTAAAGGCAGCCCCGTGCTCGACGGCCGAATTCCAACTGGGGTCAGCCTCCGACAGCAGCATGGTGTACTCCCGATCGTAGGCAGGGCCTTTGGTCCAGGCTTGCGGCGCACCGCCCCGCGCCCGCACCACGATGGAACCGTACATGCCCATGGTCAAGT
>JAQBPS010000712.1 GCA_028287415.1 Bacillota bacterium
GATTGCGGCAGCGGTGTCCCCGCGCCTTTGCTGGAGCGGGCAGCTGTTGCCGTCGATGAGAGTCTGCGGCTGATGGAGCGGTGGCACGGGCGGGATGGCGGCCGGCTGAGGTACTGCTTCTGTCCCCGGTTCGCCGTTTCGTGTTCGGACGGGGTGCTGCGCGAAGTGGCGAGCCTGTCACGTGAGCACGGGGTGCACGTGCACACGCACGCTTCGGAGAACCTCGGGGAGATCGCCCTCGTCCAGGCGGAGCATGGCCTGCGCAATGTGCTCTACCTGGACCAGGTCGGCCTTGCGCATGACCGGGTCGTCATGGCACACTGCGTCCATGTCGATGACCGTGAGATTCACGTGCTCGCTGAGCGGCAGGTGCACGTCAGCCACTGCCCCTCCTCGAACCTGAAGCTGGCGTCGGGGATCGCGCCAATACCCCGCCTGTTAGAGCGGGGGGTGAATGTCTCTTTAGGGGCCGACGGTGCCGCCTGCAACAACAACCTCGATGGCTTCGGCGAGATGCGGCTGGCGGCCTTGCTCCAGAAGCCCGCGCACGGGCCACGTTGCATGCCGGCCCGCACGGTGCTGGAGATGGCGACCATTGCCGGGGCCCGGGCCATGGGGCAGGCGGATCAGATCGGGAGCCTCGAGGTGGGCAAGCAGGCCGATCTGATCCTGATAGATGCGGGCGGGCTGCACTTGTGGCCGGAGGCGGATATCATCAGCAGGCTGGTCTATGCGGCACGGGCGGCGGACGTGGTGCTGACGATGGTCGGGGGTGAGGTGCTGATGCGAGACGGACAGCTGCTGACGATGGACGCGGAGCGGGTGCGGCGGAGCGCCGGCCAGAGCATTCAGCGGCTCCTGGGACGGATTGGCGCGATCGCGTAAAATATGTGAAACAGATAGTGAAACAGGGGACCCAGTTGCAGCGTCAAACCATTGATTAGTGACACTCGGGAATGCGCTGGGGGGAATTCATATGCAGAAGGCGTGGAACGTCGCCATCACCATCATTGCACTGACCCTCATTGCTGCGGCGCCCATGGTCATGAAAACCCCGGGCAGCCGCGACAAGGTGGCACCCGAGCAGCATGCCGACCCGCCCGTAGCGCCCGCGCCGAACGTCGATCCGCACGTCGATCCGCCCGTGGCGCCCGCTCAGCAGGTCGACCCGCCCGTGGCGCCTGCACAGCAGGTCGACCCACCCGTGGGGCCTGCGCAGCACGTCGACCCGCCCGTGGCGCCCCCGCCAACCGCGACCCGACCAGTCGGGATCGATGTGCCCATCACCCCACCGCGTATCCTTAGCAGTGACCGGGCCAAGATTGTGAACGCCTGGCAAGATCAGCTGGACGGTATCTGGGTGCAGGTGTTCGCCGGGTGCATCCCCGGCAATCAGGCGCAGGGAGTGGTGTGGGTCGTGGAGGAGCCGCCCGGCGGCACGAAGATCCATGCGTACAAGACAGCAGAGCCTGCCGGCTGTGTGCGGATTGTGGCGGCTGACGGTCCCCGACTCAGCCTGAAGGCTACCGACGGGCGGGCCTTTATCTTCGACGTGGCGACACAGGAGTTCCGGGCATAGGGGCGTTACTCAGCGTGCAGCACCCGGGCCGTGACGAGCCGGGCCCCCCACGCTGCGGCGGGCAATACCGCCGCGACCGCCAGGATGATGCCGAAGCCGGATGAACGCAGCACGATGCTCCCGGACAGCTCCAGGGGTATGCGGCCCACGCTCATCACCGCGCCCATCATGGAGATCAGAGCCGTGTGGACGAGGTACGAAACCGGTAGCGCCAGCACCGCTGCGACCAGTCCGAACCATGCCCCGCCAGCCGCTACAGAGCCCAGGACCTGGGCCGGCGTCATGCCGATCGCCTTGCGGATGCCGACCTCCCGCATCTGCTCTCGGGCGGTCAGCAATGCCGCGCCCATCATGCTCAGGGCGGCGATTCCCGCCATCAGCCAGCCGAGGAGGCGAATCATCGGTAGCCCGTCCCGGGCAAAGTCGGGCAGTTCCCTGTCCTCCAGGGTGGCGAGGACCCGGGAGTCGGTCTGCAGGCTGTGGCGGATGGCCACCCAGTCGGCGCCGGGCGCAAACTTCACCCGCAGAAAGGGCTGCAATTCGCCGGGCGGCAGCGCGAACTGGTCCAGGGTAGCGAAGCTCGTCAGGGCCATGCGCCCATCGTTGATCGTGTCCTGATATTTGCCGACCACCGTCACCGGCAATCGGTTGTTCCCAACCTGCATCAGCAGTTTGCTGCCTACCGTTGCCGCAAGCCGCTCCCAGGCCCGTGGCGCGAGCAGAATCTCGCCGGGCTGATTCGGCATTCGCCCTTCCAGGAGCCGGAAACCGAGCTGTTCCCAGTCCCGGTCCCCGTCCACGGCCCGGACGTTGAGGTCGAACTCCTGCTCCACCATCGTCGCCGCATGGAACATCTCCCGGTAATACTGTTTCACCTCCGGCAGCTTTCGCAACGCGTCTTCAGTGGCGGCGCGAGAGACTCCTTTGAACTGCACAGTCATGTCCCAGTTCTTACCGATCCACTCCTGATGCGCCATCACGCTCGCAGCCAGGCCGGGGAAATTCATGCCCTGTGTGATCGTGAGCAGGCAGACCATCAGGCTGAGGATGGTCATGACTGCCCGGGCCGGGCGGGCCATGGCGTCTTTGATCCCGAGCAACGCAGGGACCGGCAGGCGCAGCGCCGTCAGGACCCTGACCGACAGCGGCATGCGCGTGCGGGGAGCACCGAAGCCCTCGCCCAGCATGGCCGCCGGGCGGAGGGCCACGGCCCGCCATGCCGCCAGGGCTGCGAAGAGCGCCGCCACCGGGAGCACAACGGCGAACACGAGTCCGCCGACCGCAGGCATAAAGTGCAGCACATCGGGCGTTCCCATGCTGCGGGCCAGGGGCGCCATACTGTGGACGGTCAG
>JAQBPS010000742.1 GCA_028287415.1 Bacillota bacterium
TGTTCTGCAGGGGTCTTTGCTATAAGTGGGAAGGGGGCAAGCTCAAAACACCCCACACACAGCCATTTTCGCGTGCGGGGCGTTTTGTGCACAGTCGCAGAGCGCATCCGGCCCAAGCGAGGCGTGGCTTTTAGCGCTGGGAGAGTTTCGTGTAGGCCTCGGACAGGGCCGCTGCGACCGGGCCGGGGCGCCCGTTCCCGACAGGCTTGCCGTCAATTTCGATCACCGGCATCACCTCGGACGTGGTGGAGGTGACCCACGCTTCCGAGCACCGATCAAGCGCGTCAGCCGGGATGCCGGCTTCGCGGACGGTGTAGCCGAGCTGACGGGCAAGGTCCAGCACCATGTCCCGGGTAATGCCGCCCAGGATGTAGTTGCACTGCGGATACGTCCGGATTTCGCCGTCGATCACCGCCATGAAGTTGGAGCTGCTGCCCTCGATGGCGTAGCCGTCCTTGATCAGGATCGCCTCATAGGCGCCGGCCTCAGCCGCCTTCTGCTTGGCGAGGATGTTCGGCAGAAGCGCCACGCTCTTGATGTCGCAACGGGCCCACCGCTGGTCCGCGGTGGTGATCGCCTTGACGCCCGTCTCGTGCAGCTTCGGGTTGCCGACGTAGGGGCGGGCGATCACGAGCACGGCCGGGGCGGGCTCACTCGTCGGGAAGGCATGGTTACGGGGGTTGTACGACCCACGGCTCACCTGGATGTAAATGGTCGCCTCGGTCAGGCTGTTGGCAGCGATCAACTCCAGGGAAACACGCGCCAGTTCAGCAAGGTCCGGCTCGGGCAGGTGGATCTCGCGGGCGCTGCGGGCGAGGCGCTTCAGGTGCGGCTCCATGCCGAAGGGGCGGCCACCGTAGACCCGGATTACCTCGTAGATGCCGTCTGCGAACAGGAAAGAGCGGTCCTCGACTGGAATGGTCGCTTGCTCATAGGGCAAAAATTGGCCGTTGAGGTACACCGTATGTGACAAAGCCGTTCCTCCTTGACTTGCAGCAATGCTTTCCGCGTCGTGTTGCTGCTGCTAATGTTAGTCAATTCGGGGTGCAGCGATGTGCTTCCTTCCAGTAACGCAATCCTCACGACCTAAGGGCCCTTGCCGGACTGCTTGCGGGCCGCTCTCAGCGCGTCGCTGCGGAGGGCGAGCCCCAGAATCAGTCCCGATACCAGCGGAAACAGGCTCGTCCCTATGAGCAGCCAGAAGCGCAAATGCTGGTACTGAAGCGGAAAGGAGATCCAGCCGAGCCAGGCTCCCACCAGCAGCAAGCAACAGTGCAGCGCCGACAGAATCAGCGACCAGCCCAGCAGCTTGAAGAGCAGCTGGCCGCCACAGCCGTAGCCGAGTCAAATCGACTCGAGCATCGCTGCGATGAAACGGCCACCCATGCGCCACAGTGGCATCCGGTTCCGCCACAGCAGGCGCCAGTTCAGGCCATCCTCCGTCAACGCCGGACGCTCCGGCCAGTCATCCGGCACGTAATCGGGCACGGCATCACGCAGCCAGAGATAGGCGTAATAGCGCCCCACCTCAAAGTCATGCTTGAGGAACTCCCGGGAGAAAAAGCCACCGAAGTGAATGATCTCCTCCCCCTTCAGCATCAGCCTGGGATCTTCGGGCGTGATCTGATGGAGGGCGCTCCAGGGCTGGGAGAGGCCAAGGCTCTGGGCAATCGTGGCGTGCGCATCTTCGAGGACGGACTGGTAGCGCCCCGGGGAGATCGGGTCCACGCCCTCCAGGGCGAGGTATGCCTCACGCAGCTCTACGGTGGCCGCTCGGATGCTCATGTGGGCGTCCCGAACGCGACCGGCGGGCAAGCGGTCCAGCCACTCCATATCCGCCTGAAAGCGAGCGGCGTCCGCCAGCCAGCGATAGAAGCCGCGAATCGCCTCACGGAACAGCTTGGCATCGATCAGTCCGCTCATTTCGGCGATGCCATCGCCCGTGAGGTCATCATTGCGAACGCCATCGGGGTCCGGGTAAAGCATCCGGAACTGCTGTGCGCCATCTGCGGTGTTGGCAAGCGACCCATCATCCCGCATGCGGCGGCCCAAATCGGCGAGAAACCGGAACAGCTTCTCCTGCCGGTTGTTGCTCGCCAGCACCCGCCCCTGGCTGGTATGCGGTGATGCGGACAACGTCCAGAGCCGCAGCCCCCGGGTGAAGGTCCCGAGCCAGGTGTGCGGCGTGCCTGCTTTGAGCGCCTCCGCTGAGGTCACCGGGGGGTCAGGTTCGATGAACAGAAAACAGCGGCGGGGGTCGTACACAAGCGTCTCCGGCCCCCCCTCCCCCGGCCCGCCTGTGACAAGCGGCAGGGCAGAAACGGCCCGTTCCACCCCGCGCTCGTCCAGGATGCCGCCGTCGGCATAGCGCATCAACGCCTGGAGCGTGGGATCCTTGCTGTGCAGTTGGCGGAGCAGCGCCTCATTCTGCCACAGCTCTTCGAGCAGCCCCGGCACCCGGATGCGCTCTGCCCATGGGATGTGCTCGGGATCGAAGGCGCCCGGGAATGCCGCACTCCCCCGGACCACGCTGGCCACCCGCTGCCACAGGCCTGAAGGGTAAGGGCTCTGACTGATTTTGCGCGGATTGGGCGGGGCGAACCGGAACACGACCGCCTCGTCAAAGCGGTTCGCGTCATCAGGACCACCGGAGCCAGGCAGGCCATCCAGGTTGGTCAGGGTGACGCTGAAGACCACCCGCGGTGCGGGGAAGGCTGGCTGGAACGAGCGCGGCACCGCTTCGTGTACCAGATAGTCGCGGAGGAGCGTCCGGATCGCTTCGGATGACAGAATGCCGCGGTCGAGGGGCCGCGCCGGGTCCGGCGAGTGATCCGGGGACTGGTAGTTCAAGGTGAGCTGCTGGAGGGTCAACTCGGTCCACTTGAGCAGCACCGTCCCGAAGGCCGAGCCCATCACCAGGGACTTGGCGGTGATCGCACCCACCAGCGCGCCGGCCGAGGAGCCCACCACCACATC
>JAQBPS010000779.1 GCA_028287415.1 Bacillota bacterium
TCATCGGATGCGGATATGAAGGTGCTGAACACGTTCATGCACAATCGCCTGACCTTCGTGTTCGAATAGAAACAGACACGCGGTTAGTTCATGCCGGTAGAAGAGGCACTCCGTCGACATGGAGTGCCTCTTCTGTTGAGCATCGCACTGTGCAATGAGTTGACTTGCAGCAGCGTAACCAGTAGGCCCAATCGTGGACAGCGTGCCGCGGCGTTGTGCGACGTGTCGCGACGATGGGGGTGCGATTTGGGTACAGCCGTCGGTCGTATCGCGGCGATGGGGGTACGATCGGGGGACAGCCATCGGTCGTGTCGCGACGTTTCGCGGCGATACGGGTACAACCAGGGGACAGCCAGCGGTTGTGTCGCTACATTTCGCGGCGATAGGGATACGATCGGGGGGGAGCCATCGGTCGTGTCGCGACGACCGGGGTACGATACCGCGGCAGGGGCCCAGTCATCCCGCGGCGTGTCGCGACGTTGCGCGGCGTATCGCGAAAGCATCGCAGCAAACGCGGCACCCCCTGACACTGACGCTCGTCGTCCACAAGCCGGACCGGTCACGGCGAACGGCGTAACCCTGCACACGGCGGGTGTCCGCACTGATATGCTCGGACTTTATTCCACACCAGTAATATTTCATCAAAAGGAAGAGGGAATACATTCGATGCACTAGAACTTCACTCACCAGGTCCACTTATCGCAACAGTGTTTCATTAATTGAAACGCCCGGAGGGGTCTTATGCCGACCGCCACATACAACAACAGCATGGAAAAAGGGCTGCAGCTCCTCACGCTCTTTACCGGTGACCATCCCTCCCAGCGCCTGGCCGAGATCAGTCGCGAGGCTGGCATGCCCAAGGCCACCGCACTGCGCTTCTTGAACGCCCTCACCCGGCAGGGCTTCCTGCGAAAGGACTCCGCCGGGGCCTACCGGCTGGGCTACCGGCTGATCGAGCTGGGCCATCGGGCCTCGGATCAGCTTGACCTGAGGACGATCGCCCTGCCCTACATGGGTGCCCTGCGTGATGCGCTGGACGAGGCGGTGCAGATCGCCGTAATCGACGGGACGGAGGCTGTCTACCTGGAGAAGGTGGATTGCCGCCAGCCGGTCCGGCTTTTCACAAAGGCCGGACGGCGTGCGCCGCTCCACGCCGGCGCTTGCCCCCGACTCCTGCTCGCCTTCGCGCCCGACCCGCTCATCAGCCTGGTGCTCTCGGAGCGGACGGAGCGGCGGCAGTTCACGGAGACCACCCCCACCGATCCCAACCAACTCCGGGCACTTAGTGAGCAGACTCGGCGGACCGGCTACAGCTTAAGTTTCGGGGAGCTTGAGGCGGGGTCCGCCGCCCTTGCCGTTCCCTTGCGAGACTACAGTGGCAACGTGGTGGCGACGCTCAGCGTGGCCGGTCCGGCGGAGCGCTTCGGCCCCGACCGTGTCCCTGAGATTTTAGCTCAGGCCCGTCACACGGCCGCCCAGATCTCGCGGGAGTTCGGTTTTGTGCCCATCATTCGGTCGTAGAGGCAGCGACGCCTTTCGATAAAACTCGTGATACGGGGGAGACAAGAGACATGTTCAACAGGGGGATCCGCATGCTCGGGGTCGCAGCGGTGGCTATGAGTCTGATTGTGTCCGGTTGTAGTGGTAATACCAGCACCCCGGCGCCGGCCAGCTCCGGCGCCACGCCGTCCCAGCCTGGCGCTGCGGCGTACAAGGACAAGCTGGTGATCGGCAGCGCTTTGGGCGATCCGCAGGGATCCTGGGACCCGATTGATACTTTCGTCGTGGCCTGGGGTATGGTCGCCTCCAACATTTTCGACGGCCTGGTCGACCGCGGCACCGATCTGAAGATCAAGCCCGGCCTGGCTACGGAGTGGAAGTATACCGACGACAAGACCCTGGAGTTCAAGCTCCGCCAGGGCGTGAAGTTCCACAATGGCGAGCCGTTCAACGCAGATAGCGTCGTCTTCACCTTTGATCGTCTCCTTGGGCCCGAGGGTGAGAAGAGCCCCCAGCGCTCCAACTACACTTCCATCGACAAGGTCGTCAAGGTGGATGACTACACCGTCGACTTCAAGCTGAAGGAGACCGACCCGGTCCTGATCACCAAGCTGGCCGGCTACGGCGGCATGATCGTCCCGCCGAAGTACATCAAGGAAGTCGGCGATGCGGCCTTCGACGTGAAGCCCGTGGGCACCGGTCCCTACAAGGTCACCGCCTACACCAAGGACAGCCAGGTTGTCCTCGAAGCCTACCCCGATTACTGGGGTGAGAAGGCCAAGACCAAGAATGTCGTCGTCCGGTTTATTCCGGAAGATGCCACCCGTATAGCTGAGTTCCAGACCGGCGCCATCGACATCATGCAGACGGTGCCCGTCGCCCAGGTGAAGTCCCTGGAGAGCGACACGAACTACAAAGTGATCAAGGTGGGCGGCCCCGGCGCTACTGCGCTCC
This sequence comes from Bacillota bacterium, assembly GCA_028287415.1. Classification (GTDB taxonomy): domain Bacteria; phylum Bacillota; class Sulfobacillia; order Symbiobacteriales; family Symbiobacteriaceae; genus RYN-353. Next base: position 2,455 of record JAQBPS010000779.1, read on the forward strand.
GCTTCGATGTGTCCAAGGCCCCGGTGGACAAGCTGGAAGTCCGTCAGGCGATCGCTTACGCTATCGACACCCAGACGATCATCGACACGATCCTGGGCGGCAACGCGAAGCGGATCAGCTCCTTCCAGGGCGACATCTCCTTTGGCAACAACCCGTCCCAGCAGCCGTTCGCGTATGACCCCGCCAAGGCGAAGGACCTGATCACCAAGGCTGGCGCCACCGGCGCCAAGCTGGACCTTTTCTTCAGTTCCAAGTCGACCGCCTCGAAGGAGATCGGCCAGGCGATCGCCTCCTACCTGAAGGCCGTCGGTCTGGAGGTCGTCCTTAACCCGGTCGATCCGCAGGCGCTTTCCAGCCAGCTGATTCCCCAGGCAAAGGCCGGCCAGATGCACCTCTTTGGCTGGGGTGGCTGGACCCTGGACTTCGACAACACCGCCTTCCTGCTCTACACCAAGGGCCAGATGTGGAACCCCAGCTTCAATGATCCCAAGACGAACGAGCTCCTGGTGAAGGAGCGCGGCACCAACGACCAGAAGGTGCGCGAGCAGGCCTTCCAGGAACTGACCGCCCGGCTGCGTGAGACCATGCCTGACGTGCCGCTCTACCAGTCGATGGCCGTCTGGGGTACCAGCGCCAAGGTCGACGGTTTCACGGCTCCGCCCGACGACCGGATGCGGCTGAGCAGCGTAGTGGTTGGCAAGTAAGTGAAAGTGCGCGGGCCGGGACCGATGCTCCGGCCCGCCGCTTTCCCCTTTGAGAGGGTGGGTTGATGGGCTCTTACATTCTCAAGCGATTGCTGCATGGTGCCTTCGTCCTGCTCGCCATCTCGCTTGTCGTCTTCTTCGCGCTCCGTTTGACCGGCGACCCGGTCATGGCGATCATGGGCCAGGGCAACCCCACCCAGGAGGCGGTCGACGCCATGCGCCGCAGCCTGGGGCTGGATTTGCCGCTCTGGAAGCAACTGTTCAAGTTCCTGGGCGATCTCGCGATGGGGAACCTGGGCACCTCCTTCCGGAACAACCAGCCGGTGATGCCGCAAATCGTGGAGCGCATGCCCGCGACCCTGACACTGGCCGGGGCGGGGCTCTTCGTCTCGCTGCTGGTGGCGGTGCCCGTGGGTATCATCTCCGCCGTGCGCCGGGGCGGCTTCCTGGACATCTTCGGCCGCATTTTCGCCCTGATCGGCATCTCCTTCCCCAACTTCTTTCTGGGGATCATGCTGATGCTCGTCTTTGCCGTGAAGCTGCGCTGGCTGCCGGCCTCCGGCTACCAGGGCTTCAAGTACCTGATCCTGCCCGGACTGACGCTGGGCTTGATCCTCTCGAGCATCATCACCCGGCTGATCCGCTCCACGATGCTCGACGTCCTGCGTGCCCAGTACATCCAGACGGCACGGGCGAAGGGGCTCTCTGAGAGGCTCGTGATTTTCCGGCACGCCTTCCGGAACGCCATGATTCCCGCCGTGACGTTCATTGGCCTCCAGTTGGGCGCACTGCTGGGCGGCACGGTAATCCTGGAGCAGGTCTTCTCCTGGCCGGGGGTGGGCCGCCTGGCGCTCGATGCGATCAGCAACCGTGACTTCCCGTTGGTGCAGGGCTCCGTGCTGATCCTGGCCACGGTGATGGTGATCGTCAACCTGGTGGTCGACCTCAGCTACGGCTTTCTGGATCCGCGGATCAAGGTGGGGGGCAAGGGAGCATGACCCGGAAACGCATCTCGCTCAAGCGACTGGTTACCAACGTCCCCGCCCTGATCGGCCTGCTCCTGGTGCTGCTGGCCGTCGGGTCCGCCGTGTTTGCGGCGCACCTGGCCCCCCATGATCCCGTTGCCGCCGAGCTGCGGCTCCGGCTGGACCCGCCCGGTTGGGACCCAGCCTCCAAGGCGAAGTACCTGCTGGGCGCCGATGCGGTGGGCCGCGATATGCTCACCCGCATCATCTACGGCTCACGGATCTCGCTTATGATCGGCATTGCGTCCACAGCGATCTCGATGGTGCTGGGCGTCACTCTTGGCTTACTCTCCGGCTACTTCGGCGGCTGGATTGAGTCGATTGTGATGCGCGTCGCCGACGTGCAACTCGCCTTTCCCTTCATCCTGCTGGCCCTCGTGATCATGGCGATCTTTGGCGGTGGGCTGACCAAGCTGATTCTGATCCTTGGTCTGACCGGTTGGGTCTCCTACGCCCGCCTGGTGCGCAGCCAGGTGTTGAGCGTGCGGGAGCTGGACTTTGTCCAGGCGGCTCGCTCCCTGGGGGCGAAAGACCTGGGGATTATCTGGCGACATATCCTGCCCAACGTCATCTCCTCGGTGATTGTGCTTTCGACGCTGCAGGTGGCGACCAACATTCTGACAGAGGCGGGCCTTACCTTCCTGGGCCTTGGCGTCGACCCGTCGATCCCCTCCTGGGGCGGCATGCTGGCCGATGGGCGCAACTATATCACCAACGCCTGGTGGGTGGCCACCTTCCCTGGCTTTGCCATCATGCTGACCGTGCTGGGAGTCAACCTCCTGGGCGACTGGCTCCGTGATGAGCTCGATCCGCAACTGCGGGTGTAGACAGGAGGATCTCACATGGGTATCGACTCGTTGTATGGCCTCTTTGCGCCCGGTGCCCTCCTGCGCGATGCGGATGGCGACGGGATTGTCGACGGTGTGGCTGCGCGGCTCCAGGTGACTGGGGGGGTGCCGGTGTGGGCGGGGGTGCTCGATCTGGCGGCCCGGCTGGGGCTGGAGTCCACCGGTCTTTCGCTGCCGCTGACGGG
>JAQBPS010000799.1 GCA_028287415.1 Bacillota bacterium
ATGCTCCAGCCAGGGATATGCCAGCCACTGCGGATGTCGGGCACATGAGCCATCATGGCGCCGCCCGGCAGATTCACCGCACCCCTCAACGGGGCGATATTGGCTTTTGCGGCGCCCGGAGCAACGCCAGCCGACAGTGCGGGACCCTGAGTACCAGCCCATCCGGGGGCGCTCTGCATCGCCATTGGCCCCCGCATCATCGGCGGCGGACCATACATCATCGGCATCATCCGCGGGTCGCCCGCGGTCCAGGGCGACCCGGCCGCGCCAATCGCTGGATTCCAGCCCATAGGGGCGTATGACTGCATCTGGGTATACACACCTTCCTGTAGCCAGTGTGGCGTAAGGTCCACTCCATGGTATGTGGAGGCCCGGGAAGGTGAGGCACGGCCCATCACGGGGCCTCTGATCAGTGTTTCTACGCCCCTTGTGCCTTGCGTACATAACAGGGTTATGGTACCCTTCGCGAATAGGCTCCCGGAAGGAGATGACGCTAATGGCTGAGAAAGCGAAGGCTCCGACGCAGGCAAAGGTTGTCGCTCTCCCCGCATCCGATAAAGTGAAGTCGGTCAGCGACGAACAGGTTGCCATGCTCTCCCTGTTCCTGTTCTAACCGTACCCGGTATGAATCGTCCTGTCATTACAGGTGATCTCGCGCGGCGGTTTGAGAGCGTGTGGGCTCACTTCCAGGCGGCCCGCATGAGCGGAATCATGCAGTTGGAGGGCAACCCCAGCGGAATCGGGATCAAGCGGTTCGGGGAGGCCACGGCGCTCCGGTCGCAAAAGGCCCCGGGCAACACCTGGTTCAACCGGGTGATCGGCCTCAGCGAGCATGAGGCCGATCAGTTGGACGAACTCTTGCAATTCTACCGTGGTGTGGGGCTGCGGGGCTACTTGGAACTGACTCCCGGCCTTGCGGCTGAAGAGCTGCCCCGGCGGCTCAGTGAACGTGGCGCCTATCATTGCGGGTTCCATGCCGTGACCTGGGGCACGCCCACGCCAGAGAACCGGGCTCCTGCCCCGGGCGTACAGGTGCGCCCCGTCTCGCAAAGCGAGGTCGACGTGTTCCTGGCGGTCTTGCTGGAAGGGTTCGGGGCGCCGGCGACCATCGCCACGAACATGAAGTTTTGGTATGGCGCGCCCGGCTGGCATCTGTACCTGGCCACCGTCGATGGCGTTCCCGCCGGCGGGGCCGTGCTGTATGAAGATGACGGCATCGGCTACATGGCCACCGCATCGACGATTCCCGCAATGCGGGGCCGCGGCTGCCAGACGGCGCTGCTCAACTGCCGCATTGCGGAAGCGGCAAGGCATGGGTGTGAACTGCTGATGGCCCAGTGTGCGTTCGGGAGTGTCAGTCAGCAAAACATGCAGCGTGTCGGCATGGAAATGGCTTATACCAAGGCGATCTGGACGGACGCGGCGGCCCCGGGCCAGGCACACGTATAACAAAAGGCGGCTCCACCAACACCGGGTGGGGCCGCCTTCACTTTGCATTACTTGACCGGGCTCGTCAGGGTACCGATCCCGGGGATGCTGACCGCCAGCACGTCGCCCGGCTTCATCGGGCCGACACCCTTCGGGGTGCCCGTGAGAATCACGTCGCCGGGAACGAGCGTCATAATGGCGGAGAGGAAGCTGATCAGCCGCGGGATGGTGTGCAGCATCAGTGCGGTGCTGTCGGCCTGCCGCTGCTCGCCGTTGCAGGTCAGGGTGACCATCACGTCCAGCGGGTTTGCCACCTCGGTCACCAGTGCGGGTCCGCAGGGACAAAACGTGTCGAACGACTTGCCGCGGCCGAAGCCGAACGGCGCGTCGGCCTTCTGGTAGTCCCGGTCCGAGACGTCGTTGGCGATCGTGTAGCCAAAGACGTGCTCCAGCGCCTGCTCGGGGCTCACCTGCCAGGCACGCTTGCCGATGACGACCGCCAGCTCTGCCTCCCAGTGGGTGGCATGCTCCGGGTGATGGACGACGATCGCCTCACCTGGCCCGATCAACGAGGAGGGCGCCTTCAGGAAGAACATCGGCTCGGTCGGCGCCTGGTTGCCCAACTCGGCCGCGTGTTCGGCATAGTTGCGGCCAATACAGATCAGCTTGGACGGATCGACCGGCGCCAGCAGCTGCACCCTGTCAGCAGTCTGGACCTGCCCCGTCTGCCGGCCCCCGTTGTAGGGGGCGTTGTCGAGCTCGTGCACCTGGCCGTTTTCGATCTGACCCCAGCGGGCACCTGCGGGCGTGTCATAGCGTACAAACCGCATCCATTATAGCCCCTCTCTTATCCCATACCCTGCATGAGCCGTTCAGACATGGAGCGGGGAGCGGGCATGAACTTGCCGATCGCCTCTGCCAGCACCTGGCCGTCGGGGCCGGTGATCGCTGCGGCACAGGTATATAGCTTACGGCGCTGCTCGGTGAGGCGCCCGGTCACCACGAGGTCGGTCTCCACGGGGACAGGAGCCTTGTAGCGGACGGTCAGCTCCACGGTCATCGTGAGCGTTTCCGTCGCCGCGAAGATGGCGTACCACATGGCATCATCCAACAAGCCGGCGGCCACGCCGCCCTGAAGTACGCCGTCAAAGCCCTGAAAGTGCAACCCGGGCCGCACGGCGGTCTGCACACCCGCTGCGGTGCGGTCGAACCGTACCTTCAGCCCGATTGGATTCTCTGTACCGCACACAAAACAGCCACGGGACGAGGGCAGCCGGTCCAGGGAAATCGCCTCCTCTACCAACGAGACTCTTCTTCGGCACTCAAAATATTAATTCCTTTCAGGGTACCAAGCCGCAATCGTCGCGAGCGGAAATACCGGCACAGGAATCAAGCAGGCAGGCGTCGAAATCGCGGTGGTTGTATGGCCCACGCTGCCACGAGCTATGGAAGGGGGCGCTGCCATGCCCATCGAATTGCGCGTCCTGCTTGCCTGGGGATTGGCGTTCGCTGCTACGTATTGGCTGACTCCGTTCATGTTCCGGGTCGCTGACAAGACCGGTATCGTGGATGTGCCCCGCGGGCGCCATGCCCACGCACAGACCACGCCGCTGCTGGGCGGTCTGGCGATCTTCGCCGGGGTCATGCTGGCAGCCGAACTGCTGGCCCCGAGCCTCGCCTTTGCCGTGGCGTTGCCGCTCGCACTCGGGGCGGGTCTGGTGGACGACTACTGCAAGACGCATGGCAAGGAACTGCCTGCCTTGCCCAAGCTGGTTCTCCAGCTCCTGCCCGCCACCACCCTGGTGCTGCTGGGCCACACCATCGACCACATCAGCAACCCGTTCAGCGGCGGCATCCTGATTCTGCCCTGGTGGCTGGATTACCCGCTGACGCTGGCCTGGCTGATCGGCATGACCAACGCCGTGAACTTCCTGGACGGCATGGATGGCATGGTTGCCGGCCTGACGGCGGTTGCGACGTTCGCCCTGCTGATTATCGCGCTTGTCCGGGGGGCGGCGCCGACCGCGGTCTGGGTGGCTGCGACGCTGGGGGCATGCATCGCATTCCTCCGGTACAACTTCCCGCCCGCCAGCATTTTCATGGGCGATACGGGCAGCAACTTCCTCGGCTTCCTGCTGGCGGCCATCGCCGTGACGGGCTACTTCAAGGTAGCAACGCTCGCCGGCGTGGCCGCGCCCATGCTGGTGCTGGCCCTGCCGATGCTCAACGTAGGGTTTGTGATTTTCCGCAGGATGCGCAAGGGAAAGAGCTTGATCCAGGCGTTGACGGAGGCGGATCTGGAGCACTCATTCAACGTGTTCCGGCGCCGGACCAACTTCAACCCTAAGGAGACGGTGCTCATCTTCCTGCTGGCGGCCATGGCCCTTTCGCTGTCGGCCCTTGGGGTTGTCTCCGTCTACCGGTGAGCGGGCAGGCTAATTGAATGATGGCACGGGAGGCTTAAAGATGGAAGTGACCTGTCTCGGGCGGTACTCGCCCCACCCGCCGGCTGGCGGGGCGATGAACGGCTACCTTGTCCGGCACGGCAGCACGGCGCTGCTCCTGGACGCCGGCAATGGCGTGGCAGGGCGGCTGCTGGGGCTGATTCCGATTGAGGAACTGACGGCGGTTGTGGTGTCGCACCTGCACGCGGACCACATTGCGGACGTGCAGTGTCTGCGGTTCATGCAGTTGACCGCACAGATGCTCGGCAAGACCCAGCACAAGCTCCAGATCTATGCGCCGACCGAACCGGCGCAGGAGCATCTCTGGATCGAGGGGGGCGAGCAGTGGCAGGACTTGCACAGCTATAACCCTGATGAGACGCTGGTGGTGGGGGAGCTCTCGATCCAGTTCACCCGCACGAACCACCCCGTACCGTGCTATGCCATGCGTATCACGCCGGTGGGGGCGGAAGGGCCCGTCCTCTTCTTTACGGCTGATACCGGTGAGTGCCCGCCGCTTGTCGATGCGGCACGGGGCGCCGACCTCCTGATCATTGAGGCGTCGCTGGTTGAGGAGTATGCGTCCAAGCGGATCTTCGGCCACCTGACCGCCGCTGAGGCGGCGGCCTTCGCCCGGGACTGCGCGGCGAAGCGGGCCCTCTTCACGCACATTTTCCCCGGCATGGATCCGCAGCGCCTGCTGGATGAGGGGCGCCCGGTGCACGCAAATGTCGAGCTGATCGAGGAGGGCCGGACCTACCCGATCGCATAAACCTGCACAAAAAGAGCAGAAGCCCCGTGAGGGCCATGACCTCACGGGGCTGACGATGTTTACTTAAGGCGTGGGGGGGTGGGGGGAGTGATGCGCCCTCACTCCCCCCACTTCAATATGCTCATCGCTACCAGATAGCGGCGGCATAACGGTTGTCACGAGCCAAAGTGCCGTCGCCACCTGCGACATGGGACGGCGACCGCGGGTTCCTGGGCGCTCGGGCTAACCCCCCGGGCGCTCATATTCATTCTTGACGGACAAGCCGGGGACTATACCAGTCACCAGCGACTAGA
>JAQBPS010000030.1 GCA_028287415.1 Bacillota bacterium
GAAGGGCACAACACGGTGGCCGAGGCGGTCTGGCAGTACGGTGCCACGAGCCCGGAGGCCGCAGCCGCTGTGAAGCAGCTGGGCGAATCGCAGCATCCGAAAGAGCTCGTCGCCCTGCTCGACCCGACAACCGGCAAAGCGATCAGTGCCTGGCCTGCCGACAAGGTCGGCCAGACACCGGATCAGATGGCCCTGTCCGGCGGGGTCAAGCTGCCCACCGTCGACAAGCTGCTTTACCGCCCCCATGCCAGGCTCGGGGCCGGTAACGAGGCTGCTCGCCTCTCTGTGCAGGCGACGCCCCTCTATCCCTGGTCTGGCGGTGGTTTTGAGGGGCAGGGGCGCGGGGGCAGGGAGCAAGGGCGGGGTGACCAGGGCGGCGGTGACCGGGGGCGCTTCGGCCAGGGCGGCGAATGGGGCCAGGGCCGCGGCGATAACCGGCAGAACGTAGGCACCCCGGCAGCGCCTGTCAAGCCGGAGGCAATCCTGCTGGTCGCAACGCCGCCGGAAACGGTGAGCGTGCTGGGTGTGCTGGCGGGGATTGCGGGCGCACTCGCCGCTCTGTCGTTTGTGGTGTACTGGCTCTCGGTTGCGTGGTGGGTCTTTGCGGACGCACGCCGCCGGGGCGGCAAGGCCTTCGCCTGGGGCGTGCTGGCGCTGCTGACCAACCTGGTCGGCGCGGCTGTTTACCTGGTCGCACGCCGGGAGCAGCGGCACTGCAGCACCTGCGGTGCAGTGGCGGAGCGCGGTTTCAATCACTGCCCGCACTGCGGCAGCAAGCTGAAGCGCCTGTGCCCGCAGTGTGGTGATCAACTGAAGGATGGCTGGACGCACTGCGCCAACTGCGGCACCCCGGCTGAGCCGGGCGCATAGGCCCCCTCATTCTTAGAGCCCTCCCCCAATTTACGAGGGAGGGCTCTATTGTTTTGTGGAGCGTAACCAAGTGCCGCCGAATACCGTTAAACAATACGAATTCAAGGACAAAGAGAGGTCGCGGTCCATATGGATACGATCGCCAGACGTCTGGGGCTCGTCGGGCTTGTGTTGATCCTCGTGGCGGGAAGTGCGGGGGCGCCGTCCCGTGCGGTGAGTCCGGCGGAGCCGGGAGCGGCTGGGACACCTCCAGTTTCGGCCGTCTCCCCGGCGCTCCCGGTGGACGCTCCGCGAAGCCCGGTGGACGCTCCGCGAAGCCCGATGGGCACGGCAATCGCCTATGGCACGACCTATGAGCCGCTCCGCCCCGGCAGCAGGCTGACCTACCGCCTGGCTGACGGGGGGAGCTTTAATCGCGAGGTGATGCTGCCCGTCACCATCCCCTGGTTCGACGGTACGCTTCGCGAGGTGATCCCGGTGTTCGACAGCCGCTACGGGGGCTGCTTCCTCTACCGCCGCCAGGGCGAGGAGATCCAGGTGATCGGGACGTGGCGCGACGGCCAGCTGTCGCGCTGGGGCGAATACATCGTGGCGCTGGGACAGGAGGCTTTGGCTGCCGACCCGGTCGAGACGCCCTCACAGCGCTTCGACGCGGTGCGGCAGGTGACGGCTGAGGGCGGCCGTGCCTGGTACGCCGCGGGCGTCGGGCTTGTGAAGACGGAGGAGTTTGCCCTGACCGGTCACGACCAGGTGGAGCCACGGCACAGCGGCTTGTAGACCTGCTGTTGACGCACGAAACGAGAAAAGCACCCCCGGCCAAACCAGCGCTGCTAAATATGACACAGGATGTCACCCATCATGCGCTAAACTCTGCCTATGACGATGAAAGCGGGTGCAACAACCGATGAGTGAGAAGCCGCTACAGGGCACCGTCGCCGTGGTCGCAGGGGCCACACGTGGCGCCGGCCGCGGTATCGCCGTCAGTCTGGGCGAGGCCGGCGCGACCGTCTACTGCACGGGCCGCAGCACCAGAGCGCACGGAGCGACACCGGGCCGCCCCGAGACGATCCAAGAGACCGCGGAGCTGGTGACCGCCCGCGGCGGCAAGGGCATCCCCGTCCGGGTCGACCACACCGTGGAAGCCGAGGTCAAGGCGCTCTTCGACCGAGTCGGGGAAGAGCAGAGCGGCCATTTGGACCTGCTCGTCAACGATATCTGGGGCGGCGACCCCCTGACAAACTGGCAGCAGCCGTTCTGGCAGCACTCACTGACGGACGGCCTGCACATCCAGGAACTCGCTGTGAAAACTCATATGATCACGAGCTATTATGGCGCGCCCCTCATGCTCGAACGCGGGCGGGGGTTAATCATCGAGATCACCGACGGCGTTGATTACAACTACCGCGGCAACCTCTACTACAGCCTGGCCAAGGTCTCCACCATCCACCTGGCGCAGGCCATGGCCGCGGACCTGAAGCCTCACGGGGTTACAGCCCTGGCCCTCACCCCCGGGTTCCTCCGCTCCGAGGCGGTGCTGGACCACTTTGGCGTCACCGAAGCGAACTGGCTCGACGGCGCCAAGCAAGACCCCCACTTCGCAGCTTCGGAGACCCCCTGCTACATCGGGCGGGTGGTGGCGGCCCTGGCCGCGGAGCCGCACGTCGCAGCCCGGGCCGGCCAGGTGCTCATGTCAGGCGATGTGGCTCGGGAATACGGCCTGACTGATATCGACGGCCGGCAGCCGAACTGGAGCATCTACTACGCGGGAGTTCTGGCCGCGCAGTGATCCACGCAAAAAAGGACTACGGAAAAGTTCGCAGTCCTCTCGGTTGCTCGTTGGTTTCAGGGACCCGTGAGACCCTGGCGCACCGCCCAGACCACCAGGGTTGCCCGGTTGCCGACCCCAAGCTTTGCCCGCAGGTTCTCCTCATGCTTCTCCACGGTGCGGTGGCTCAGGTGGAGCCGCTGCCCGATCTCACGGGCCGTCAGGCCCCCGGCGAGCAGGCCCAGGATCTCCTTTTCACGGCCGGACAGGTGGGCCGGGAGCGCCACAGCAGCAGCCGCCTGCGGCGCCCCGCTGCCGACCGCCGCGCCAGCCACCGCCGTTCCAGTCGCCCGGGCTGGCCCCGCCCCGGTCGGCACCGTCCAGACCGTCAGCGCCAGCGCCTCCACAAGCGCCAGCCTGCCACCGGCAGCCACCGCCTCAGCCCCCGCCGCCCCCAGCGCCCGGCGGGCCCCGTCCAGCCAGCGCTCCAGGTCCCGGACACGGCTCGGCGGGCAAGGCGCCCCGAGCGTGCTCCGCACAGCCTCGGCAGCGCCCGCCAGCTCCAGCGCCCGCCCCATCATGCCCTCAGCCGCCGCCAGCTTGGCGAACGACTCCAGCAATAGCGCAAGGCCGGAACGGTCCCCCAGCGAACGGCGGACCTGAAGCGCCTCCGTAAGGCACTGCCGGGCAAGGCCGGGCTGATCCTGCCACAGCAGCATCTCGCCCAGGCCGGCAAGTGCGCCGGCAATCCCCCTGCGATCGCCCAGTCTGCGGCGAATTGCGAGGCTCTCAGCATACGCAGCGCTGGCCGCGGCGTTATCACCCCTACCGGCGTGCGCATCGCCCACGCCCTCCAGCGACATCGCCTCGCCCCAGCTATCGCCGTTCGATTGCTGGATCGACAGGGCCTCGTGATTCAGCGCAAGCGTGGCGCCGAAATCGCCCTCGTCCAGGGCCACATTCCCCAGGTTGTTCAGGTTCCAGGATTCCCACTGTTGATTGCCCAGGAGCCGGTTCAGTGCGACCGCCTCCTGAAGCAGCGGGCGGGCGCTCCCGTAGTCGCCCTGAACCCGCGCCACCACCCCCAGGTTGTTCAGCACCTGGGCAATGCCACGGGTGTCGCCAAGCTGCCGCCAGGTGGCAAGGCTCGCCTCATAGTGCTCCTTGGCCGCAGTGAAGTCGCCCTGGGTGTAGGCGAGGACGCCGGCCCCGTTCAGGGCCCGGGCGCGAAAGGCGGGCTCGGCTGGTATCCCTTCCAGACGCAGCAACCGCCCGAGCCATTCCCGGCCCTCCCAGAAATGGCCATGGACGTACCAGAAGCGCCAGAGGGCGCTCGCCAGGCGGTACGCCTCAGCCACCTCGCCCGCAGCCAGAGACCCCTGCAGGGCCGCACGCAGGTTCTCGTGCTCCTGCTCAAGCCGCTCAAGCCATGTGCTCTGCTCAGGACCGACCAGCTGCGGCTCGGCCTGCTCCGCCAGGCTGAGGCACCACGCCCGGTGGCGCAGGCGCAGCAGCTCCGCCTCACCCGCCTCGCTGAGGCGCTCGAGGCCATAGTGGTGAATGCTCTCCAGCAACCGGTAGCGCCGCCGCTGACCTTTCGGCTCGCTCACAACGAGCGACTTGTCGACCAGCTGTGCGATCAACTCGAACACAGCGTCAGACGGCACGCTCTCCCCGGCGCAGACCGATTCAGCGGCGCCCAGTTCAAAACCGCCCGTGAAGATCGCCAGCCGCCGCCAGACCACGCGCTCGCTGTCGGAGAGCAGGTCATAACTCCAGTCGATCGCCCCGCGCAGCGTCCGCTGGCGCGGCAGGGCCAGCCGGCTCCCGCGGGTGAGCAGGCTGAACCGGTCGTCCAGGCGGGCAGCGATCTGCTCGACCGCGAGGGCACGGACCCGCGCGGCAGCCAGTTCGATCGCGAGCGGCACCCCGTCCAGCCGGTGGCAGATCTGCACCAGGGCGGCGGCGTTCGCCGTGGTCAACGCGAATGCAGGCAGGACCGCCCGGGCCCGCTCAACAAACAGGCCGATCGCGCTGTAGCCCAGCAGCTGCTCGGGCGGCGGCAATTGGCCCTGATCAGGCACCGCCAGGGTCGGCAGCAGCCAGGCGGTCTCGCCGGGGGCGCCCAGCGGCTCCCGGCTGGAGGCCAGGATCCGCACATGCGGGCAGTTGACGAGCAAGCTGCTCACGAGCTGCGCACAGGCATCCGGCAGGTGCTCGCAGTTGTCCAGAATCAGCAGCAGGCGGCGGGACCGCAGGTACCCCGTGAGCGTCGCCAGCAGCGGAATGCCACCTTCATCGGGCAGCCCGAGCACAGCGGTAGCCGAGCGTACCACCAGCGCCGGGTCTGTCACGTCGGCCAGCTCAACCAGCCACACGCCGTCAGGGAATCGATCGAGCAATGCGGCGCCGGCCTGAAGTGCCAGACGTGTCTTACCGCTGCCCCCGGGCCCCGTCACGGTCAGCATGCGGGTCAGGCTCAGCAGGCGCCGCAGCTCGGCCATCTCCGGCTGCCTGCCGACGAAGCTGGTCAAGGCAGCCGGGAGATTGTGCGGCAGCCAATCCAGGGAACGCAGGGGCGGGAACGCCGCGGGCAGACCGGCCTGCACAACCTGCCAGACCGACTCGGTGCTCTGGAGGTCGCGCAGGCGGTGGTTGCCCAGCGGTGTCAGACTGGTCCCTGCCGGCATGCCATCCTGAGCGGCCAGGCCGCCCGCCTCGCTGACGAGGATCTGCCCGCCATGCGCAAGCAGGGCCAGCTGGTCACAGCGGTCCGCTACCTGTGCGGGCGCCCCGCCCGTATGGATCGCCATGCGAACCCGGGCACCCGGTGCACCCTCCGGCTGCTTTGTCGCCACGCAGCGCTGAAGCTCACAGGCAGCGGCAATCGCCGCGGCTGCCGTCGGAAACAGGGCTGACGAGCGGCCCTCCGCACCGGCATGCGCGGCAAACTGGCCGTGATGTCGCTCGATCGTGGCCAGGAGGTGCTCTGCGAAACCGAACGGGGCATGTAAATCCCAACCGTCCTCCGACATGAGGGACAGGGCCGTCAGCGGTGCATCGTCGCAAGCCTCGATAAGCGTCGGTGCTCCCCCCCTGCATCGCGAAGTCGCACAACGTAAACATACGCAATCGCAACGACTACCTCCTTCACCCGGCGCAAAATCACAGAGGCCGGTGCCCCAACCGGCACCGGCCTCAACCGCAACGCGTTCACTGCTTGGCGAGCGATTCCACCATGATCGTCCGATGGCAAATCGCTTGGACATCTTCGTCGTCATGCGTCACAATCAGCGAGGTCATCCCCGCGACCTGCAAGATCTCCCGGAGTTCGCCCCGGATCGAGTCCTTGAGGCTCGCATCCAGGTTGCTGAACGGCTCGTCCATCAACAGCAGCGACGGCTCCGGCGCCAACGCACGGGCCAGCGCCACCCGCTGCTGCTGGCCGCCG
>JAQBPS010000580.1 GCA_028287415.1 Bacillota bacterium
CTGAAGCTCCCCATACCGGCGCCGCCAAGCCTCACCGGCATACTTGGCATCGTGGGGATTTTTCTGGGATATCTCCTCGCCAAGCGATAATCAACAGTAAGAGCCTGTCCTCATCAGAGGGCAGGCTTTTACTTTTTGGGAACTAAGATTGGCATGCATCCGTCGAAAGTTTGTAGCTCGCGAACCATCAAGCTGATTAAAGTGCTCAATGCAGTGCAGGCGTTTCTCAGAGAGGCGGCTGCGCTGGGAGAAGAGGGGGACGAACGTGACCGCCGAGGAGCAATTTTTCGCCCTTTACAAACCGGAAGCGGGCCGCCTGTACCGCATCGCCTGGGCCATACTCGGCAATGAGGCCGATGCGGGCGACGCCTTGCAAGAGGCGACCATCCGGGCGTACCGCGCTTTTGATCAGCTAAAGGGCGGGGCGGCAGCGTTCCCCGCCTGGATGCGCCGCATTCTCGTGAACACTTGTACGCAAATCCTGCGCAAGCGCATGCGGGTGATCCCCGTTGGGCGCCCGGAGGACTTTGCCGATGACCAGGTCGCTCCCGACATGGCGTTGGCGGTCGACAGCGACGCCTGGGACGCCGTACGTGAGTTGGATGAGCGGTATCGGGCCGTTGTCGTGCTTCGGTTCCTCAACGACCTGCAGCTGGAGGATATCGCGACCGCCCTGGATATTCCGCTCGGCACGGTCAAGTCCCGGCTCCATACCGCGCTGAAGCAGCTCAAAGAGCGCTTGCAGACTGGACACACGACAAGGCGGGGGGCGATGTAATGCTGTGTGACCAGGTACAAATCGAGCTCGATGCCTACTTCACGAGCTCATTGCCGCCGGAAGCAGAGGCGGCCATTGACAGCCACCTTGCCTCGTGCCAGGGCTGTGCAGAGGAGGCCGCCACCATGAGGGAGTTCGGCCACAACCTGAGCAGTGGGCTGAAGCACTGGGTTGACCAGGGCGTCTGCCCACCGGAACTCATGGCGCAACTCGAAGCGAGCATATGCGGCGCCCGACGGCAGCCCTGGTGGCAGCGCTGGCCCACGTATGCCGGCATCGCTGGCGTCGCAGCTGTGTTCCTGGTGGCGTTGCTGAGTGTCCGCCTCAACTTTACAGTCGGCCAGGTGGCGTCGCTGCCCTTTGTGGGCTCGTTGGCCGCCCAGCTCCTGTATCCCAATGCGGAAGCCCCGGCCGATCTGCCAGATGCGACTGTGGTCAAAGTTGACGGCTCAGATGAGCAGAATGGCGTGAAGCTGACCGTTGACCAGATCGCAACCAACATGTATACCATGCGTGTGCGGTATTTACTCCGCGGCGGCCAGGTGAATGCGCGGGCGATTCAGCCGGAGCTCATGGCAACCAACCGCTCCGTGCCGTTCCGGGGGTTGACCACGCAGACTGCTGGTGATGTGGTGACCGTCACAGCTGACTTCGACCCGGTGTCGCCCGGGCAGCCGATCACCCTGACCGTCGGGGGTACGCTGCACGTCACATTCCACAACTAAAGCGCACAGCAAGGGCGGGGGTGACATGACCCCCGCCTTTGGCATATGCTGACCCCGGCATCCGCCGGCGAGCTTCACAAAAGACTCGTATGGCAGGAGTCAATTCTGTACAATGGGAAGAGTACGTCAGACGGGAGGGGCCCATGTGACAGCAAAGGTGAAGGTCGGCCTCGCTCTGGGAGGCGGCTTCGCCAGGGGCATGGCGCATATTGGTGTCCTTCAGGCACTGGCCGACCACCAGATTCCGATCGACATGGTCGCTGGGACCTCCGCTGGCAGCCTGGTGGGTGCCATGTTCTGCGCCGGATTGGACCCGTGGCTGCTGGCGCGGGCCGCGGAACAGATGAACTGGCGCTCCCTGGTGCGGCTGAAACTGCGCCGGGAAGGCCTGCTGGACGCAACCGGGCTTGAGCGCTTTATGCTGGGCGCCATGGGGGATCTGCACTTCAAGGACCTCAAGGTGCCCTTCACCGCAGCGGCGACGGACCTGATGACCGGTGAGGAGGTGCTCCTCACCAACGGCCGGGTCGCCACGGCGGTTCGTGCCAGCTGCGCTTTCCCCGGCATTTTCCTGCCGGTGCGGGTTGGGCAGCACACCCTGGTGGACGGGGGGCTCGTGCACCCGGTACCCGCGGCGGTCGTGCGCAGGATGGGCGCCGACGTGGTGATCGCGGTTGAACTGAGCCGCCCCCGTGCTGAGACCCGTCCGCCGCGCAATCTCCTGCACATCATGCTCTACAGCCTGGCCGTGGTGCAGCGGCCCCAGATTGCCCTGGCGCTCCGGGACGCCGATGTCGCGATACGCCCCGAGCTGAACGCTTTCGGGGTGATTGAGCTGGAGCGGCTGAGCGAGATGATTCGTATCGGTCGGGAGGCAGCGGTGGCGGTGATGTCCGCCATCCGCACCGCGATCGCACAGGCAGAGGCTGCCCGGCAGAGGGCGGCGCCCGACCTGCAGCCGGCACCCGTGCCCGAGGGATAGCGTGAGAGGAGGGAGCCGCCGTCATCACACATGAACCGATCATGCGGGCCCTCCTGGCCAACGTGGATGAGGGTATTCACGTGGTGGACCGAGAGGGCATCACCGTGCTTTATAATCCCCAGGCGGGGCTCAACGATGTGCTGGAGCCTGACGAGGTGATCGGCAAGCACTTGCTCCAGGTCTTTCCCTCTTTGACGGCACATACGAGCACACTGCTGAAGGTATTGGCGACAGGGGAGC
>JAQBPS010000054.1 GCA_028287415.1 Bacillota bacterium
AGGGTTTAGTTAACAAGGCAGGGAGTAAAGGGGTGGGATCAGGCCGGGGCGAACCCCTTTGCCTGACTGATGCGGGGCCCGCCCCGTTTGGCAATGGCCCGGTCTGCCAGGAGCCAGAGTCCGCCGGAGACCACCGAATGGCCGCCTAGCACGACCGGAATCAGGCATGCCAGCGCCGCCTCCGTAAAGGTCCGCACCCATGGGTCGCGAATCTGGTCGACCATACCCAAATCGGAATGATAGCGGTCCCAGTCGCTCACCCGATGACCACGGTTGGCAAAGACGACCCGGGTGTCGAAAAAAACGGCGGAGCAGATCGACTCGAGCCGGCGGAAGAACTGCCCGGGTCCGAGGTCATCAATCATATCGGCCACAAGGGAGACAACCCGGCCCTCGTCCTCTCGCCGCAGCGCTTTCATGCCCCGCTCCTCGGAGAAGACTCGCAGGCGCACCCGCAGGTTGCGGTTGAAGTGGTCCACAATGGGCGTCCCGACTCGCCCGATCAGGGCTACCTCCGGCAGATCTGTCGCGAGCACTTCAGCCGCTGCTATAAGGCGCTCTGTGGGCCAGCTGAGCCCCTGCACAGCCGCCCGGGCCCTCGGTCCACCCTGCCCTGACAGCGCCAGGATCAGAAAGTCGGTAGGCGTGTCCAGGTCAAAGTGAATGGCAGCCGAGTTGGGAATCAGAATCCGCTCCATGCCCGCTTCGCGGAGCAGCCAACCCAGGAAATTGTCGCTGTCGGGCGGGGTAATGCGCTCCAGGTAATGCGCGGGATTCCAGGCGACGAGGTCTACCGACTGCAAGTTGTTCACGACAACGCACGGAGGCCGGCTCTCCATGGCCTGCAGAATCCAGGCGACCTCGGCAGGCGAGATCAGCGGCAGCGCGGCCCCACTGCAGTAGAGGATCGCATCCGCCCCCGTCTCACGGACAATGCGCTGAAGTGCGCGCCCGAAGTGGAATGGCTGTTCGGGCTGGGTGTCGGCAATGCGGGCGCCCAGCCGCGCGGCGTCCGCCGCCAGAGCCGGCAGGTTGGTGGCCAGCACCACCTGCTCCACGCCGGACTGCCGGTACTTGGCCACGGTATCGAGCGTAATCGCATGCCGGAGCCCGGTAATCGTCTGCTCCAGGGCGTTGTGGGGCGGATGGCCCCCCTCGAAGATAACGGCTGCCCTGTTCAACGCGATACCCTCCTCCGACCGTGGCAATATCGGCCTCTAGTATATCATAGGTGGGAGGCGGGCTGGGCGCCTGGCCGCCACGGCTGGCTCTGCCCCGGCCACGTCTCAAAAAGGCGCCCGCGGCGTGAGCCGCGGGCGCCGTTCTTCTATAGCGCTTTAGCGTTCCGGTTCAAGCAGGCCATAGTCGCCATCGTTACGACGATAGAGCACATTCACCCGGTCCGTATCCGCATTGGAGAACACGAAGAAGTCGTGCGAGAGCAGGTCCATCTGAATAATCGCTTCATCCAGGCTGAGCGGTTTGATCGGGAACCGCTTGGTCTTCACCAGTTTGCCTTCCGGCTCCTCAGGCGCCTCCGGCTCGGATAGCTCGGGTAGCTGGGCTATGCCGTTCTCCTTGCTCCGGTGCTTGTGGAATCGGGTCTTGTACTTTTGGATCTGTTTTTCCAGCTTTGCGACCACCCCGTCGATGGAAGCATACATGTCGCCCGTGGCGTCCTCGCCACGCAGCAGCAAGCCATTCATGGCCGCTGTCACCTCAACGATCTGACGGCCCCGTTCCACTGACAGATTCACCTGGGCGTTCACGGACTGGTCGATGAAGCGTTCGATCTTGCCGACCTTCTTCTCGACGTACTCCCGAAGGGCGTTGGTGACCTCCATGTTTTTGCCGCGCACTGCGAGCTGCATAGTGCCAACTCCTTCCTACCTTAAGGGCTA
The DNA here is from genome assembly GCA_028287415.1 of Bacillota bacterium. Lineage (GTDB taxonomy): Bacteria > Bacillota > Sulfobacillia > Symbiobacteriales > Symbiobacteriaceae > RYN-353. The sequence goes on from JAQBPS010000054.1 coordinate 1,902, forward strand.
TAATCGCCCTTGGGTACCATCATCTATTCACGTTTAGCGCATGAATTCCCTGCCTTTCAGACATCAGGTTTTGAGCCGGGAACCCACAGTCATCCACAATGTGTGTACTTCGCCATTGTGGATAACGGGGATAACTCTGTTGATAACGCACTGCACAAGGGGAATCACTGGGGACAATCTGTGGATGTGACGGCGACCTGCGCGAAACGCGCGCATTCAAAAGCCCGGAGCTGTGCTCCGGGCCGGGGATTGCTATCGCTGTTTGTCGATGAACCGGGACGGCCCCGTCTCCGTGTGGGTGTGGGCCGCTCTGCGGTATGCATCAATTGTGCTGCGGGTGAGCCGGCTCTCCTCGATCGAGGACCGGGTCTGCTCCAGGATGGCCAGGACCGTCGGGGCTGTCGCTTCATCCAGCCGCATTACTTCATGGAGCAGGGAGCGAGCCAGCGAGGCCGCAGCTTCCGGGAGCGCTGTGGGGGGCAGCGCGTCAATCTGCGTCATCAGCGCCTGGCGGGCGTCGAGGCGGACCACGACCTGCTCCCAGTCCGCATCAGCCGCAGCTTCCCTGAGGTGCTCAGTCTCGCGTAGCAGTGCCCGCAGGCACTCGACATAGCTATGCGGCGCAGCCATGCCCAACTCCCCCTCAGCCCCTGGCATTGAGTGGCGCCGCCTGATTGCCGGCCGCCGCAGCGCCTCGTTTCTGCTGCTGAGCCAGCGTCGCCCATGCCTCGCGGAGCTCTCGTACCATCACCAGCACCGCTTCCACCTTGGCGGTGTCGCGCTGAGCGTGCGCCTGCAGGAGCCAGTGCAGCCAGAAGTCGTACAGACGCGCGAGGTTGCTGGCCACCTCCCCACCGGCAGCCCGGTTAAGTGAGGAAGCCAGTTCAATGATGATGTCCTGGGTGCGGCCAATCGGTGCGCTCGCATCCTTGCCGTCCTGCAGGAGCATCCGAGCCTGCTCCAGAAAGCGGACCGCCCCGTCGTAAAGCATGATGATCAACTGCTCCTGCGGGGCCGTCTGAACCGCCGTCTGCCGGTACTGTTCATGCGCGGTGCTCATGCTGACTCTCCTCTGCGAAGCCTAGTAATGCGGCTTTGCCTTAAGGCAGGCTCTTGAGCTGGCTGGTCAGCCAACTGCCCTGGTTCTGGAACGTTGACATGGCCTTCTCCAGAGCGGTGTACTGGTTACGCAGCCGCTGTTCCCGCATGGGCAAAAGTTGTTCATTATAGACCTTGATCCGGTCGCTGATGTCTGTGATCTGTTGATCGATGGTCGTCGCCTGGCCGAGCACGATACCGCCGGTCTTCGTGTAGTTGTCGAGCCACTCTGCGGTGCGCAGCGCCAGCCCCTTGACGGGCGCGCCCGTACTGTCAACCGTGTTCACGGTAAACAAATCACGCACGGCATTCGGGTTCTTCTCCATGGCTGCCGTAAACTTCGCCTGATCAAACGTCAACTTGCCCGAAGCGGACTGGCCAGCGGTGAAGCTCTCCATGCCGACCCCGACCATCGCGAGGCTGTTTGCGTCGGCGGCGACACCCTGGACAGAGTCGAACACCTTCGTGCGCAGCGACTGCCCGATCGGATTGATGCGGTCGTCGCCCAGCAGGGTCCCTGCCTGCTTCGTTTTACTGTCGTAGCTGGTCAGCTGGCCGATAAAGTCAATCACCGAGTTGTACTGGTCGACGAACGCCTTGACGGCGCCCGCCACCTGTGAACTGTCCTTGCTCAGGGTGACAGTGACCGGCGACGTCGTGGTTTTCTGGAGCGTGAGCGTGGTGCCCGGGATCGCATTGGTCAGCGTGTTGTCCGCAGAGCTGACGGCCACGCCGTTCACCTTCGCCTGCGTGTTGGCGGCGGTGTCCACACGGATGTTCTTGCCCGTGACGAGCCCCAGCGCTGCTCCGACGGTGGAGCCCGCGGCGTCGTCAAGTGTGAAGTCATTGGCGGTGCCGTTCTTGCCGGTCAACACCAGGCGATGATCGCCCGGGCTCACCTGGACCACACTCGCTGAGAACCCCAGGGTGTCTTTATTGGCATTGATCGTGTTAGCAATATCGTTTAATGAATCGGTCGCTTTAATCGCAAATGTCTTGCCGCTGGCAGCGCCGCTGCTGACCACGATGGTCCCACCCGCAGCGAGGTTCAGCGCGGCGGTGGGGTCAGCAACCGGGGTGTTGGCCGTGCCGTTGTTCATGAGCCCCTGCTGCAGAATCGTGGACTTTGCCAGGGCGGTCACCTCTACGGTGAAGCTCCCCGGGATCGCTGTCGACTGCGCAGTGGCGGTGAGCACCGAGGCGTCAGAGACGCTGGCCTGCCTGGCGTCCCATGCGGAAGCCGGCACATTTTTAATATCTTCCATCCGTTTCTGCAATGTCAGCAGGCGCTGGTTCAAGTCGCGCCATGCGCTCGCCTTCGGGGTAAGCGTATCGCTCTGCTTCTGGAGGGCGTCCACGGGCTTGCGCTCCACCGCCATCAACGTCTTAATCAAATTCTCGGTGTCCAGCCCTGTAACCATACCAGGGATCTTAAGGACTCCCACGTTGGGT
>JAQBPS010000058.1 GCA_028287415.1 Bacillota bacterium
GCCATGACGTCATCGGGCTGACGGGAATTGCTAAAGGCGGGGGAAAGTGCACGAGGGTGTTGCGCGCAGAAGCCCCATGACGGCTATGACGTCATGGGGCTGACGAGGATTACTAGAGGCGGGGAAGGGGTGGGAAGGGCAAGCTGCAAACGCCCCGACGCTGCGATTTTAGCGGTCGGGGCGTTTGCTGCGCAGTCGGCGGCGCTCTGCCCCCTTCCCACTTATTTATAGCCATACTCTTGGTCACTCTCAAGGTGGGCCGGCGGGATCTTCGGGTCGGCCGTGCGATACCGGCGCACGAGCGGGGGCTCGGTGAGACCCAGGCTGTCGTGAACCGCCATAAAGCGCTCCCGCACCTCGCGGACCCGCTCCTGCGGCGGCATCTCCACCGGATAATAGCCCCGTACATGCAGGAAGCTGAAGAGCACCTCGTGCACGTGCATCTCCTCGTTCATCATCGCCAGGAAGAACTCACGCATCCCATTGTTTGTCGACTCCAGCGCCGCCTCGCCGTAGAACATCGCCCGGTGCTTGGCCGAATAGAGGCAGTCCTTCAGCCGGTCCGCGTCGGACATCATGCCCAGCGTGCCTTGATTCAGATCACGGGTTTCCGGCATTGTGAAGCCCTCCCTGCCAATCCGCGGTCTGGAGCAGACTCTTTGCCTGCTTGGTCACGCTGCCGGGGGCATCCAGCAGCATGAGCATCATGTCGATCCGCCGATGGTGGATCGCTGAGCTCCGCTCCAACAGCTCCTTTGCCTGCCCGTCCTCAGTTTCGGCGGCGTAGTGCTGACACTTTTTAAGCCCCAGGACCTCAATGTCCAGGGCGTGCTTCAGCGAAGCCAACTCCATTTCGGTGAACCGGTCCTCCATCTCCAGACTGGCCAATTCCCGAGCGCTGTGCTCCATAATGCGGGACGCGCCTCCTCCGTTGCAGCCAAGTACATGGTTAGTATGGCTGCGCAGCGCCCGCCTTGATACACCGCCGATCAGTCGAGGATGATCGCCAGCGTCCACTCAGCGAGGTGTGCCAGCTGCGCGACCGGCATGCGCTCACGGGTGGAGTGAATCTCCTCATACCCGACGCCGAGCACCGCCGTGGCGATGCCATTCCCGTTGAAAATGTTAGCATCGGAACCACCGCCTGTGCTGGCCAGCCGCGGCGTGGCGCCGATCGACTCCGCGGCCCGCTGCGCCCGCGTGACCGGTGCGGAATCCGCAGCCAGGTTGATGCCGGTGTTGCTGCGCACCACCTCCACTTCGACCGTGCCACCCAGCTCAGCCGCTGCGGCCTCCATGCTATCTGTCATGTGGGCGATCTGCGCCTCCAGCTTGGTCTTGTCAAGTGAGCGGGTCTCAGCGGCCAGCGTGCAGGTCTCCGGGACGATGTTGGTGCGGCCCTCCGCCATGATCGAGCCGATGTTGGCGGTGGTCTCGCTGTCGATCCGCAGCAGCTTCATACCGGCAATCGCCCGGGCCGCGATCTGGATCGCGGAGATGCCCTTCTCCGGCGCAACGCCGGCATGGGCCGCCTTGCCCCGGAACGTCGCATTCAGCTTCGCCGAGGAGGGCGCCTGCGTCACAATCTCGCCGACCGGGCCGCTGGAGTCGAGCACAAAACCAGACTTGGCGGTGAACCAGCTGTAGTCCAGGTGCTGGGCGCCGAGCAGCCCGACCTCCTCGCAAATCGTGATGCCCAGCTCGATCACCGGGTGCGGCAGGTTCCGCTCCTTCAGCACCCGAACGGCCTCGATGATGGCGGCAAGGCCGGCGGCGTCGTCGGCGCCCAGGATCGTGCTGCCGTCGCTCACGACGTACTCGCCCTCGATGCGGGGCTTCACGCCCATGCCCGGCGTGACCCGGTCCATGTGGCTCGAGAACAGCAGCGGCTCGCCGCCGCTGGTGCCCGGCAGCCGGGCAGAGAGGTTGCCGGTGTTGCCCCCGACCTTGCTGCCCGCGTCATCCTCGTGCACTGCAAAGCCAAGCTCTGAAAGCATGGGCTTCAGCTTGTCGGCCATCAGCCGCTCCTGGCGGCTGGCGGAGTCGGTCGCGCATAGCTCCATCAGCAGATTCGTGATGCGCTCCTGGTTGACGAGGCCCCTGGTATAGCCCATTGGTGTGTGCTCCTCCTAAAATAATGGTCAGAGACCCAAAAGAGACCGCCCTTGCGGGCGGTCTCTGTGCGCAAGGGCGATCTTTAGGCCCGTTTGGCAGCGGCGTACTTCTCAGCGACCTTATCCCAGTTGATCACGTTGAAGAAGGCGTTGATGTAGTCAGGGCGCCGATTCTGGTACTTCAGGTAGTAGGAGTGCTCCCACACGTCCATGCCCAGGATCGGGGTGTCGCCCTTCATGAGCGGGCTGTCCTGGTTCAGGGTGTTGTAGACGGCCAGCTTGCCGTCCTTGCCGACGACCAGCCAGGCCCAGCCGCTGCCGAACCGGGTGGCACCAGCCTTGCTGAACTGCTCCTTGAAGGTGTCGAAGCTGCCAAACGCACTGCTGATCTGGTTGGCAAGCTCGCCGGTCGGCTGCTTGCTGCCGCCGGGGGTCATGATCTCCCAGAAGAGGGTGTGGTTGTGGTGACCACCACCGTTGTTGATGACAGCCTGGCGGACCGCCTCGGGAACGCCCTGCGTGTTGCGCAAAATAGCCTCGACGTCCTTGCCCTGAAGGTCGGTGTGGGCCTCAAGGGCGGCGTTCAGGTTGTTGACGTAGGTGGCGTGATGCTTGTCATGGTGGAACTTCATGGTCTCGGCATCAATGTGCGGCTCCAGCGCGTCATACGCGTACGGAAGCGGCGGCAGCTGATGGGCCATCAGAAAACCCCTCCTTGATGTGTGACTCTCTGCCGGACTCGATCAGTCCGACAGTGGAAACTCTCACCCAAAAGACTACGCCTTTCGGGGGAGAAATTCAACTATGGAGCAGAGAAAGTATACCAATACCTACGTAAATACCATGCAGCCCATGGTGAATCTGGGATTGCGGCCTCCCAATGTTTGTCGCATGAGCACAGGTTAGGATACGGATTGCGGACCTCGAGCATGCACCGGGCGCGAAAAAGCCACCGGCTGTGCCGGTGGCCCGAATCAGGATGCGGTGCTTGCCAGGTCCAGTGCGCTGTCCAGGTCTGTCTGCAAATCGAGCGCCCCGTCGATCATGGTAATTCGCAGCAGTTCCCGCACGAACGGCCTGCCTCCGCAGCAAACCAGCCGCCCGCCCCTCTGCTCAGCGATGCGCTGAAGCTCCAGCAAGGCCGACATGCCCGCCGCGTACATCCGCTCGACACCGGATATATCCAGAACCAGGAACAAGCGACCGTCTTCGATGATCGCTGCCACAATCTCGCGCAGTTCGACAGAGGCCGGCGCGTCCAGGTCGCCGGCGAGAAATAGAATGGTCGCGCCCTGAATCTCCAACGCTTCAATCACCAAACGATACACCACCTTCAACTTGCGTACGTGGAAACGGTGAGCGATAATCAGATGATGGGCAAGCGCCCGTTTTGGAATCCAAGGAGGTTAATTTTATGACCCCGAAGGCGGTCATCGCCATAGCGGGCGGCACCGGCTCCGGTAAGACAACATTCGCCAACCGAATTGTCGACCAGCTGCCCCACCACGTAACGCTGCTCACACATGACGCCTACTACAGGGACAACCCTCACCTGTCTTATGAAAACCGCTGCCAGCTAAATTACGACCATCCGGACTCCTTTGACACCGACCTGTTTGCACTGCATGTGGAGGCGCTCAAGTCGGGGGCCGCCGTGGAGCGTCCGGTCTACAACTTCAGCACGCACCTGCGGGAGGACTTCACCGTTCGCGTTGAGCCGCTGGACATTGTCCTGGTGGAGGGAATCCTGATCCTGGAGAACCCGACGCTGCGCAAGCTGTTCGACCTCAAGATTTTTGTCGATACCGATGCAGACGTGCGGATTCTGCGCCGTATCACCCGGGACATTCAGGAGCGGGGACGCACGCTCGACTCGGTGGTGGGCCAGTACCTCGATACGGTCAAGCCGATGCACGAGGCATTCGTGGAGCCGACCAAACGATACGCCCATGTGATCATTCCCGAGGGCGGCTATAATGAAGCAGGCTTTGACGTAATCATGGCCCGGATACGGCACCTGGCCTACAACGTGTAGTAAGAACTTATTATTCCAAAAAATACCATGATTGACCATTGATGTCAAGAGTTTCTGCTGATTCTTTACGCATGCCCCGGTTGCTATCTTTCCGGACAACAGGGCATGTGGTACACTGAGCGCGGGGACTGTAACACGTCCCGATATGCTCAGGCGGAGAATCACTACCGCCGGCTATTGCGGTTATTCCCCCCTGCCCAGGCAGGGGTGTTTCGAGTCTGTGCGGTTTGATCGGTTTCATTAACCGAACTCCCCGGTGTGGCGCCGGGAATACTGATTACGGTCTCCTGTCCTATTTGTGCGGGGGTGAACTAGTATGTCTGACGAAACCCTGTATCAGCGTGTTGACCGGGCCCTCGACCAGATCCGGCCGGCCATCCGGATGGACGGCGGCGAAGTCGAGCTGGTGGAGATTGAGGAAGGCGTCGCCAAGGTTCGTATGATGGGCGCCTGCGGCGGCTGCCCCATGAGCACCATGACACTTAAGATGGGCATCGAGCGGGCCATCCGCCAGGCGGTGCCGGAAGTGAAGGCTGTCGAGGCGATCTAGTCTAAAGCGTTCTGGGGGGGCGAGAGCCCCCTCAGCTTGTGTCATTGGGGAGGCGAAGGGGCCGTGTCGGAAGAGCGGGACCGCCTGGACGCACAGCTTCAGCAGCGGTTGCAGTGGGAGAAGGAACTGAACGCTCGGGTCCACAAACACATGGGCATGAGTGCAGCCGTTTTGGGACTTGTGGCCACAATTGTGGCCCTGATCCGCATCCCGGCGATGTTCGGGGTGTCAGTCGGGCAGACGTTCGGCATTCTCGGCATGTGGATACCCGTGGTGTTCGTGATTCTGGCGGTTGGCGCTCTCGCCAGCGTCGGCACCACCCGGCTGCTGCAGGGCGTCGAATGGGTAGTCAATCTGTTCCGAGGCAACAAAAAGGAGATCGGCAAGTAGCCGATTAATCAAAATGGGAGAGGGGCTGAGCGCAGCCGACTGAGCAGCAAACGCCCCACACGCTAAAAGCGCAATGTGCGGGGCGTTTGCAGCTTGCCCCTCCCATCACCTCCCCCGCCTAAAGTGGTCGCGATCAGCCCCCGTGACGTCATCGCCGTCACGGGGGCTTTTGTCGCGTCGCGTAAGGAACTACCCAGAGATTACACAGCCTTCAGGTACTGGTTGAACCAGGAAGTGATCTCGGTCAGGCGATGGATCCGGTTCCACGGCTTGCCCGTGCGGTTCATGCCATGGAACTCATCCGGGTAGGTGACGAAGCGGACCGGCGCCTTGCCCAGGTGCTTGATCGCCGAGAACCAGATCTGGCCCTGCTCCAGCGGGCAGCGCAGGTCGCCCTCCTGGTGCTCGATCAGGATCGGGGTCTTCACATTCTCGACATAGGTGATCGGCGACTGCTGCTTGTACCAGACGTCATCCACCCAGTGGGGCACGCCCGCCGTCTTCTTGAACCAGAACGGCCCGCCGTCGCCGGTGCCGGTCATCGCACGCCAGTCGCAGATCGACCGCCCGGTGACGGCCGCCGCGAACCGGTCGGTGTGGCCCACGGCCCAGTTGGTCATGAAGCCGCCGTACGAGCCGCCGGTGATGCCCAGGCGCCTGGTGTCGATCCACGCGTTGTCCGCAATCGCCTGGTCCAGCGCGGCCATGACATCGGCGTAATCCTTGTTGCCCCATTCCTTCTGGATGGCCATGCAGTGCGCCTCGCCGTAGCCCAGGGAGCCACGAGGGTTGCAGTAGACGACCGCATAGCCCTCAGCGGCCAGCAGCTGGAACTCAAAGAAGAAGGAGGTCGCATACATGCCCATGGGGCCGCCATGGACGGACAGCACCGCGGGGTACTGCTTGCTGGCGTCGAAACCGTACGGCTTGACGAGCCAGCTGTCGACCTTCGTGCCATCCGGCGAGGTGGTGGTGAAACGCTCGGGCACGCTGAGTTCCAGCTCTGCCAGCAGGGCACTGTTCAGGTTGGTGAGGCGCTCCTCCGTCCCTTCCTTCACGTCGCGGCTGTAGATGTTGCTGGGGCTCGTGTAATCGGCGATGCCGAAGGCCGCCTTCCGGCAGCGGGCATCAAGGCTGTAGGCGTAGATCAGCCGGTCGCCGCTGGTCAGCACGGTCACCTTGTCCTCGGCAATGTCGACCCGGACGAGCTGGGTGCTGCCGTCGATCGAGGCGATCGTGAAGAGGCTCTTGCCGTCCTGCGAGAAGTAGAGCTTGCCGCCGCCGGGGGCGGGCATGTCCTGGATGCCGGCGTTGCCGAAGGGCCGGTCGAAGTGGGCCGCAACACGCTTGAGTTCGCCGCCGCCGATCGGCAGCAGGAAGATGCCGGTGTTGTCGTAGCCCATCTCCTCGCTCCGGTTGGCAAACAGGGCGATGGCCGTGCCGTCGGGGGAGACCGCCGCACCGCCGCAGCTCATGCCGGTCGGGGTCAGCGCCTTGGCCTCGCCGCCCTCCGCAGGGATCGCATAGACCATCTCTTCGAAGGCTTCCCGGTCGTAGTCCTCGCCGAGGCGCCCGGTGAAGAGGATCTGCTTGCCGTCCGGGGTCCAGCTGAGCTCATGCAGCTGGTAAGGCGGCTTGGTCAGCTGGGTCGGCTGCGCATCCTCCGCGAGGGTGGTGACGCAGATGCACGGGCGCCGCTCGGTGTAGTAGCCCTCACCGTCCATCTTGTGGACGAGCTCCGTGATCACCTTAACGTGCTTGGTGTGCTTCTTGAGGAGGTCCTCCTCTTTCTCTTCCTTCACCTCAGGCTGGATGCCGTCGCCCTTGAGCATCGCAGTGAAGGCGATGCGGCCGCCGTCCGGCGCCCAGGCAAACTCGCCCACGCCCCCCTGTACCTTCGTCAGCTGACGGGCCTCGCCGCCCAGCACCGACATCACCCAGACCTGCGCCTGCCCGCTGCGCCGGCTGATGAAAGCCAACTGCGAACCATCGGGGCTGAAACGGGGTGAAACGTCCGACTCCCCGCCGGTAAAGCGCACCGGCTCCTTGCCGGAAGCGCCCATATAGATAGCGGTCTGGTAGCTGTTCTTCTCCTTGTCGGTCTTCTTGACGATGAAGGCGACACGGTCGCCGGCGGGGGACATCTGCACGTCGCCGGCGAGCTGGAACGCAAGCTGATCCTCTACCTGGATCTTTCGGCTCACTGAAGGCACCTCCTATACGAACACTGAACCCTTAAGCAGTTCGCTGATCGACATTTAACTCCTGCCAGTGCATCCGGCCATTGACAATTGGCAGGCGGTGCCGATAGACTAATCAGCAATATACTTATGGGAGCCTGACCATCATCCATGCCAGGCCTTCAGGGGAGGATCAGCGACAATGGAGCACCAGAAGCACCTGGAGATTCTGAGCTTGCTGGAGGCGGATGCCCGGCTTGCCCCCGACCAGATTGCGGCTATGATTGGCGAAACGCCGGCGGCGGTCCGTACGGCGGTTGCAGAGCTGGAGGAGCAGGGCATGCTGCTCCGGTATACGGCCCTGGTCGATTGGGAGAAGGCGGCCGCGGACAAGGTGATCGCGGTGATCGATGTGAAGGTCCACCCGCAGCGCGATGTCGGGTTTGACCGGCTGGCCCAGCGGATTGCCCGCTTCGCCGAGGTGCGCTCCTGCTACCTCATGTCCGGGGCCTACGACCTGTTCGTCGAGGTGGAGGCGCCCACCCTGAAAGAGGTGGCCCGCTTCGTCTCCGAGCGGCTCAGCACAATGGAGGGCGTGGCCTCCACCACCACCCACTTCGTGCTCAAGCGCTACAAGCATGACGGCGTCCTCTTCACCGGGGCGGAACCGGATGAGCGCCTGCCGGTGACGCCATGAGGAGCTTCGTCAACCCGCAGGTCGCGGCGCTGCCGCCCTCGGGCATTCGCAAGTTCTTCGATCTGGTGGCGCAGACGCGGGGGATCATCTCCCTCGGGGTCGGCGAGCCGGACTTCGCCACACCCTGGCACATCCGGGAGGCGGCGATCTACGCGATTGAGCAGGGGCGGACCACCTACACCTCCAACTGGGGGCTGCTGGAGCTGCGGCAGGCGGTGAGCCGCCACCTTGAGCGGTGGCAGGAGCTGACCTATGACCCGGGAAGCGAGGTCCTGATCACGGTGGGCGTGGCCGAGGCGATCGACCTCGTGATGCGGGCCGTGCTGGAACCGGGCGACGAGGTGCTGATCCCCGAGCCCTGTTTTGTCTCCTATCTTCCCTGTGCCGAGCTCGCGGGTGGCAAGGCAGTGACGATTCCCCTGCGGGCCGAGGATCAGTTCAAGCTGACGCCAGAGTTGCTGCGGGCGCACATTACGCCGCGCAGCAAAGTCCTGCTGATCGGCTTCCCGAACAACCCGACGGGGGCCGTCATGAGCCGGGAGGAACTGGCGGCGGTGGCGCGGGTCGCGTCAGAGCACGACCTGCTGGTCGTCTCTGATGAGATTTACGGGGAGATGACCTACGGCGGCGAGCACACGTCGATTGCGGCCCTGCCGGGGATGCGGGAGCGGACGGTCCTGCTGAACGGATTCTCGAAGGCCTATGCGATGACCGGCTGGCGCATCGGTTACGCCTGCGGCCCGGCCGAGATTATCGACATGATGATGAAAATCCACCAGTATACGATCATGTGCGCCCCCATCGCCGGCCAGCTGGCCGCCGTTGAGGCCCTGCGGAACGGCGCAACGGAACGGGACCGGATGGTGGCGGAGTACGACCGCCGGCGCAAGCTGATGCTGAGCGGATTTCGGCAGATGGGCCTCCCCTGCTT